>JAHHRT010000001.1 GCA_020025615.1 Oscillospiraceae bacterium
ACCTTTGTAGACGGGACCATCATGGAGTATGGCCGCATCATCGGCACTGTAGATGATGACGGCACCGTCTATGATCGGTACGGCAGCCGCACAGACTACACCTACGAGGAAGACTAAAAGTTTGATAGTATAATTGCAGATCGTATCCTCGGAGATTATTAAAACAGGCTGCTACAGCGAATCGAACGGGAAATAAATGATCGGATATCTTAAATAAATGCATACTCGATTTATCAAATATATTAAATATAGCAATGAATACAATTGAAAAATTGCTGAAAATATTGCATTTTCTTTATGAAGAATAAAATTCTTAATCGTTCATAGTTTAATATAAGTTTTAAAAATACTTGGAGATGAGTTATGGATACAAATTACACATTTGATCAGTGGGTCTGGAAATTAGACCAGGGAGATGTGGCTGCCAATAGCCAGTGGGACCAATATTGTGCGCAATATGGAAGCCGCTTTTATGCTATGCTGGATGAAAGCCGTATCAGAATATATTATAATGCAGCCTGCGCAGGCGATCAGAAGGCCCGTTATTGGATGGGTGTTTCCTATGCCAGGACAAATCCTGATGTAGCACAACAATGGCTTCAGCCCTTGTTGGATAAAAATAATATGTCTTCTATCCGTGTTATGCAGATGTGTTATGCCGGCGCTGCAGGATGTACAGGTGATCCTGCGAAATATGAATACTGGCTCACGTTGGGAGCAAAACTAGGAGATCTGGGTTCTCAGATTTCACTTGCCGATCATTATTATATTCACGCATTAGAATCAACAACTTTTAATCAGAAGTGGCAGCTGCTTCTGCAGGCAGAAACTTGGTACATTGAGGCAACCAAGCAGAGAAGCCAGAGAGGTGCAATCGGAGTCCTTAAAGTCTGTGATGAATTCGAAAATGGCATGATGGCACAATTTCGGTTCTCAAATTCAAACCAGAGATTGAACTATGCATTTGTCAAAGAATGTGTGAACAATAGCAATCCGAGCACCAATGAAGAAGCGCAGATAAAAGATACATTCCTTGACTGGTTTGACGAAAGAATGTGGGCCTGCGACGTGGCTATGCACTGCCAGTGCGAACAGGATGAAATGCGAAATATGTATGTTGCCATGGGCGCATTTTATAGGAATTCTCAGTCTTATATGCCTGATCTTTTAAACGTTAAGCGAGGAATTTACTGTTTCTATCAGGCAGGACAATATGGTGATTCCTTAGGTTTGCGAAACAGCCGTGAGATGGCAAGGGACTACGGTGTTTGGTTTGATGAAAGTAATCCTGAAGGCTGGAAAATAAGAGAACGGCTGTTTGACTAAGAGACTCATTAAAGGCAATTTGAATATCTCAACTTATATTTCCAATTGTTTTCGTTTGTTTGAAAAACATATATTAATAATAGTAAAAAAGGAGAAAAGTTAAATGTGGGCATTACTACCAGAACGAATCTGCGGGCAGCCTGTCAATATTGGCAGCGGTATTTCTCTGAATGATTTGGCCAGCCAAATCAATATGTTAGGCAGGCAGAGAAATATTCCTGTCAGCACACAACTGGACCAGGCAAAGCATAACAACGGCGTCACATCACTTTTTAATGCTCCTGTGCAGTGCCTTGTTGTTTACCACCCGAATCATAGAAGCGACTATTACAACTACTTATTCGTTCAGCAACCAATGAATGGTGGAGTATTTCTTTCCCAGTATCTCGGTGGAAACAGTTCCAGCTTCAGTAAACAGATTCTGGGAAAAAGTATGGGTGGTATTTTTGGAGGCGTGGTTCAACGCTCTGGAATGGCAAGAGAGCAGGAAGAACACGCTTATTACGATGCAATCAATGATTTGGTTGCTCAGGCTTTGTCCAATCTGCTATCGCGTTGAAACAGAAAGGAACCATGCCTTTTACGCAAAGGAGGTGTTATGATGCGTTACGAGAAGCCCGTAATTAAGAAAGTGGAAGCCAATGTTACCGTCCGGAACATGGCTGATGACCAGGGTGAGTGCCATGGCGGTCACTGCGTCCGCTGTATTCACGCCTATGGTTAATCACAGCACAATCCAAAAGGAGTGCCCGGATCTGTTCGGGCATTCCTTTTTGCTATAAAAGCTATCCTCTGAAAGGGCGGCCAGCAATCAATCTGCAATTGGAAAACCTTTTATACGTCTTCAGTCGCAGCTGTAATAGCTGCTTATAGGGCCAGTATAAACCACTTGTTAAGCTGGTGGCCTTGACTTAAGAATTACAAACAATCTATAAGCTGGGAAGTGAAACAAAAGTGAAGTTCAGTAAAAATCAGAATATCATTTTAAGAAAAGTACATGGGTCATTTTTTCTGGTAAATATCAGCGATCATTATGACAGGGACCGATGCATTCTGTTTGAATTAAACCATATTGGAGCATTTATATGGAACAGCCTGGATGTACCCAAAAGTATAGAGGAGGTATCCATTATCCTCCAGAGGGAACTTGCCGACCCAGTGGAGCTTTCAGTCCTTGAAAATGATGTGGAACAGTTCGTCTCTGAGTTGCGGAAACTCAGATTTTTGGAGGAAGAAGCCAATGGATGAGATTTTTCTTGAAAATTCAATCAACACAGTCCTTGATTTTGCTACAGATAAGCGGCTTGTATGGGAGAAAAATCACAAGCTCTATTCAGTCATTTTTGAAATTACGGCCAGGTGTAATTTTAACTGTGTCCATTGCTATCTTCATGACCACCATTGCTCTGATCAACTTTCCTTTGAGAGGGTCATTGAGATTATTGATATCCTTTATGAAAAAGAAGTGCTTTTTATTACTTTTACAGGGGGAGACATTTTTACAAGGAAGGATTTCGCGCAAATTTACATGTACGCAAAAAGAAAAGGCTTTATCATTGAGCTTTATACAAATGGTTCTCTGATTAATGATGAATTAATAGACATGTTCAAGCAGTATCCTCCTTTGCTGATTGATATCTCGCTCTATGGCTCCTGCGAGGAAACATATAGAAAAACAACAGAAGTGTCCGGAGCTTTTGAAAAAGTAATTCATAATATAAGAAAATTGAAAGAAGCTGGAATTCGGGTTTCACTCAAGGCACCTGTTTTGAGCCTGTACTTCAATGAACTACCTGCAATGAAACAAATTGCAGAAGAGTTTGATCTGCCTTTCCGTACTGGATTTGAAATTTTCACATCCGTTGACAATGATGATTCAGTAAAAAGCTACGCCGTTCCATTAAAAGATTCACTACGGTATGAACTGGAGCAGTTTGACAAAAATCCCAGGACCTATGGAGAGGGCTATGATACTGAAGTTGTAGATCTTGTAAAATACAGACCACTATTTCGTTGTAAGCTTGGCAGATCAAGCTGTGTGATTGATTACCAGGGAAATATGTGTCCCTGTATGTCTTTCAGACACGTAGGAAAAAAACTAACCAGAGACAATTTTGATGAAATATGGACCAGTTTCAGACAGTATCCCCGTATGAAAGCAAGTCCTGATTATAAATGTCTGAGATGTAAGGCCTATGATTTTTGCGATATTTGTCCAGCTATGATGGATTTTGTTTATAAAGATATGGAATATGTGGACGAGCATTTCTGCAAGAGCGCCTTTGCCCGCTATAACCATTACATTCAGAAGCAATCTATTGAAGAGTCCCTGAAACATATATGATAGAAAGGCAATGCCGCAAGAACTGCAGGTAAGCCTTCGATGCAGGAATACGCACCAATAGTGCTGGATGTAATTGAATAAAAAGCCGGGGAACATCCCAAGAAGAAGTGTCCCAAAAAAGTTAGACAATATTTTTAAGGAAATACTGTTCAAGCTGCCGAAAGGGCTTGCCGTCTGTGTAATGATATGCTCCCTCTATGAGAGACAGTGAAATGAAACACTGTCAAACACGGAGGGAGCATTATTGTGCCGCAAAAGCAGAAACTATGTTTAGAAGAAAAAGTCAGACTCGTACGGGATTACCTCAAAGGGAAAATCGGTATCCGTGAAGCAGCTCGGAGAGGAGACGTTTTGCGAGACTCCATAAGGCAATGGGCACGCAACCATGAAACAGATGGAATTGAGGCTTTTTTACCGCATAGGAACCGTGTATACACTCCAGAGTTAAAGAAAAAGCGGTGGAGGATTATTTGTCCGGTACAGGAGGCCAAAACGATATTTGAAAAAAGTATAGCATTATATCAAAATTTTTGCAATAAATAAAGAAAAAGTGCTAAGAATACATGATTCTTAGCACTTTTTTGGTGGACTTGAGGAGATTCGAACTCCCGACCCCCACAATGCGAATGTGGTGCGCTCCCAGCTGCGCTACAAGCCCAAAGATTACTTAAATATTATACGGCGGTGGTTTTGGAATGTCAAGGATAAAAAAGCAGTGGGAGCCGGAAGACTCCCACTGGAGTTTCTTTACATAGTGAACTGGATGATGCAGAAAGCGGCGTAGATGCAGAGCAGCAGGATGCCCTGTGCACGGCTCAGCTTCTTGCGGAAAATAGCGGGCAGGGTCATGATTGCCATGACGGAGAGCATCACGGGGATGTCCAGCACCAGGGATGCATTGTGACCGAAGAGGGTGCTTGCCACGGGGACCTCGAAGGGAGCCAGGGTAACGCTGACGCCGGAGACCAGCACCAGGTTAAAGATGTTTGCGCCGATGACATTACCCAGAGACAGAGAACCGTGCCCCTTGACAAGGGAGGTGATGGCGGTGACCAGCTCGGGCAGGGAAGTACCCAGAGCCACGAAGGTCAGAGCGATGACGGACTCGGGAACACCCAGAGCCTGGGCGATGAGGGTGCCGTTGTTAACCAGCAGATTTGCGCCCACAGCAATGACAGCAGCGCCGCCGATGAGGAGCAGCAGGGCCTTCCACAGAGGCTCATCCTCGGTTTCTTCGGCATGCTCCTCTGCATTGGGCTCCTTAAAGCCGGCACGAATGGTGAGGTACATATAGACAACGAAGATAGCCAGCATGACGATGCCCAGAGGACGGCTGAAATAGCCGGTGGTGTAGGCAGTCAGGCAGTAGATGGCAGCGGAGAGGAAGAAGAAAATGACGGGCATTTTCAGGGCCTTGGCATTGACAGGGCCGGGCTTTACGGTAATGGTGATCGCGGCAATCAGTGCGGTGTTGCAGATGATGGAGCCGATGGCATTGCCGTAGGCCATAGCACCCTGACCGTTCAGAGCACCGGTGGCAGAAACCATAACTTCGGGCAGGGTAGTGCCGATAGAAACCACGGTAGCGCCCACGATGATTTCAGGAATGTGGAAGCGGCGGGCGATGTCTGTTGCGCCGTCAACGAACCAGTCGCCGCCTTTGATCAGCAGAACCAGACCCACAATGAATAGCAGTACGGGGATAAGCATGGAAAAAATCTCCTTTTCAAAATAGATTGGCTGTATTGCCTACAAAAAAAGACCCGACAAGCCCAACCGGAAATGTCAAGTCTCAAAAAGGCTACAGGACAGTTCATGCATAGCTGGACAGATATACATGAGTCTCGCAATTGGCGACAAGCCAGGCATTAAAGCCGTCATGTTGACCTGCCGCGCGCAGAACGCGCTTGCTACTCCCCCATAGTTTGTTATCGTTCTTTTATTGTTCCCCAAGAATATCATGAAAATACTGGAAAGTCAAGATGTTGGGGCAGCTTTTTGACAGGAAATCATTTTGAATTGTGCTAGTATGATGGAAAAGGAGGAATGAATATGAAAATGTTTTGGAAGGAGCTGCTGATCTGTGCATTTATGGGTCTGGTGCTTCCCGGTGCGCTTATGGAGGTCTCCTCCTCATTACTGCCCCCAAAAGGTGAAACAGAGGTGGTGGCAGAAACCACCCAGGAAACCGTCGAGGCATTTGGGGACGAGCTTTTTGTAAGCGGTATCAAGATTCCGGTGCGCTGGCCTGACGGCAGTGTGGAATCGGTGAATATGGAGGAATACCTGGTGGGTGTAGTGCTGGCGGAGATGCCCGCTTCCTTTGAAACCGAGGCATTGAAAGCACAAGCCGTTGCCGCCCGGACCTATGCGGGGAAGATTCATAACGCCGAAGAAAAACATGGGGACGGCAGTGTTTGCACCGACAGCCAGTGCTGCCAGGCCTATATTTCCCCCACGGAGTACATCCAAAAAGGGGGCTCTCCTCAGGCTGTGGAAAAAGTCAGAGGGGCAGTGCTGGCAACGGCAGGGGAGGTGCTCTCCTATGATGGAGAGCTGATTGAGGCCACCTATTTTTCGTGCTCCGGCGGCAATACCGAAGATGCAAAAGCCGTGTGGGGAGCGGATTTTCCCTATCTTCGCGCGGTGGCCAGTCCCGGGGAGGAGGGAGCTGAATACTATCGGGATACCGTGAGCTTCTCGAAGGAAAAGCTGGAACTGGTTCTGGGGGTGACCTTGGGAGAGAAGCCGGAATCCTGGCTGGGAGAAATTACCAGAACACCGGGAAATGGCGTGAAAACCATAGAGATCGGCGGAAAGAAGTTTCAGGGGACACAGCTGCGGCAGCTGCTGGGGCTTCGCTCCACCTCCTTTACAGCGACTACGGGAGATCATGGGCTTACCATCGAGACCAGAGGCTACGGTCACCGGGTAGGCATGAGCCAATATGGAGCCGATGCCATGGCGGTTTCGGGGAAAACCTATGGGGAGATCCTCAGCTACTATTACCAGGGGACAGAGCTTACCCAATACATAGACACCACCGTACCGGGCGGGGCTGTGGAAGTGATTGCCACAGAGCCAACGGAGAAAGATGTTGCATAATTCATAAGATAGTGTTATAATGACATACCAAAACTATACAAATAGCCCAAGGAGGCGATGGTATGTACTTAACGATAAACGGCCGCCCGGTGGATGCGCAGCCGGGTCAGTCCCTGGAAATGCTGGCAAAACAGCTGGGATTTACCGAGAAGGAACTTTCACGGCGTCCTCTGGCGGCGAAAATCGCCGGCGAGGTTTTCACCCTCAACTATTTGCCGGTTCGCAAGTCCGATGAGGAAAGGGAAACGCCTCTGATTCGACGGGCTATGGCGGCATCCGGCGGACAAATCCGTCTGCTTCGCTACTCGGATCCCGGCGGTAAGAAGTGCTATATCCGCACGGCGCAGTTTGTGGTATTTCTGGCAATGCGTCAGCTCTGGCCTGAGAGTACGCCGAAGATCAGCTGTACTCTGGGCTCCAGCGTATACATATCTGTGAGCGGTGCGAAGAATTTTTCCGCAGGGGAGCTTAAAGACCAGGTTCTGAAGCTGATTGCCGAAGATATTGTGCTGGCACGTCGGCGGGTTCCCTTGGAGCAGGCCATTGCCCGGTATCGTGCTTCCGGGCAGGAGGACAAGGCAAGGCTCCTGTCCTGGCGGAATGTAGACTATTTTGACGAGTATTCCTACGGGGATTTTTCCGACTACTACTATGGAGAAATGATGCCTTCTACCGGGTATCTGACGGTATGGGACATTCTGCCGGCGGATGGCGGCTTTGTGCTGGTTTATCCCGATGACCGGAATCCGGACCAACTGTCCCAGGTGCCGTCCATGCCCAATTTCTTCAGCGTCTTTACAGAAGGCGAGCGATGGTGCGAGCTTATGGAGTGCCAGACGGTGGCGGACCTCAATGAACTGACCACCTCCGGCGGAATCCGGGAACTGATTCGGGTGAATGAGGCACTGCATGAGAAGCGATTCGCACAGGTGGCGGATATGGTCTGCCAGCGTGGGGCCAAGGCTGTGATGCTGGCTGGACCCAGCTCCTCGGGCAAGACCACCTCGGCAAACCGTCTGGCGATTCAGCTGCGGGTCCACGGAAAGAAGCCCATCCTCATGAGCCTGGACAACTACTATATTGACCGGGATAAGATTGCCCCCGGCCCGGACGGCAAGCTGGATTTGGAGCACATCAACACCCTGGATACGGAGTTGTTCCGCAAGAACATGGGCGCTCTGCTGGCAGGGGAGGAGGTAGCCCTTCCTACCTTCAACTTCATGACCGGGCGGCGGGAATGGAGCGGGAAGACACTGCGGCTCTCAGAGGAATCCGTCATCATTGTGGAAGGACTTCACGGCCTGAATCCGCAAATGCAGCCGGAGGGTGTGGATTCGTCTCTGGTGTTTAAGCTCTACATCAGCCCGCTGCTGCCGCTGAACCTGGATAACCACAATCGAATCCCAACCAGCCTGCTTCGGCTGCTGCGGCGGATCGTCCGAGACTACGAAACCCGGGGCTCCTCGGTCCAGAACACACTTTCCATGTGGGACTCTGTGCGGCGGGGCGAGGAACGGTGGATCTTCCCCTATCAGGAGAATGCGGATGTCATCTTCAACAGCTCCACCCTCTATGAGCTGGCAGTGCTCAAAAAGCATATCTACCCGCTGCTGACAGCGGTTCAGCCGGAGGATGAGTGCTATGATGATGTTCGGGAGATTGTCAAGGTCCTGAACTTCGTCCAGGAGGCAGATGTGGACGACGAAATCCCGCCCACCAGTCTGGTCCGGGAGTTCATCGGCGGAAATACCTTCTATAAGTAAATCAAAAAGCGGCTCCATCCAGCGTGGATGGGGCCGCTTTCTGGCTGAGAAGATCAAAAAAAGAGGTGCCCAGCGGACACCTCTTTACAAGTATCATATTAAAGGGTTACAGGGGGAGCAGGGTAGTGCAGAATCATGGATACCAGAGTGCAGATAATGAAAGCAAAGAATGCGGTCACCATCCACAGACTGCGCCGATGGGAAAATTCTCCTGTGATATACAGCCAACCCAGGGATAAACCAGAGGCAGCCATGGTTACAATACCAAAGATAAACTTGAGGGTATTCATCCCCCGCCAAGAAAAGAGCACAAATAAAATAAATGCGGCAGTAATACCCAGGATGACCCGAGTCATCATGATTTCCATATGCCGATAGCGATTACGCTTTGCCACGACCATCCCTCCATAAAACTCTCTTGCTTTGTGACATCATATCATATCCTGTCAGAAATTGCAATCGTTTCCTGGACAAAAGGCAAATTTTTCGGAAATACTTGCGCCACGGGAAAAGCAATGCTATAATAACGTGAAATGTTATGATTTCCCCCGGTTGTCCTTTTTCACCCAAGCCCCTTCTTGACAGTGGGGAAACGATCATGGGATGCTTCTATTCTATGCACGGGGACCTCATAATAAACCGGTTCTGCCCTGGAGCGTTCCGGAAATTTACAAGCCAAGGAGCCGCTATGGGAGAACCGCAATATCGGCTGGAGGGAATTGTCCACACCCGCAGTGAGGAGATGGAGGACTTTGAAGGCCCTCTGGATGTTATTTTTTTACTTCTCAGCAAGAATAAAATAGAGATCCAGGATGTTTCCATCACTGCCATCCTGGAACAGTATCTGGCTTATCTGGACGAGATGAAGCGGCTGGATATGGAGATTGCCAGTGAATTTATCACCATGGCTTCCCATCTGATGCTCATTAAGACCAAAATGCTCCTGTCTGCTGCGGAGCAGGAGGAAGCAGAGAACGAACTGGATTTGCTGCGCCAGAGCCTGGTGGAACGCCGCCGGAAGGAAGCCATGGAGCAGATCCGACAGGCCATCACCGTGCTGGAGCCTCGAAACGACATCGGAAGATGTATTTTCACCAAGGACCCGGAACCACTGAAACGGGCCAAGGGCTATCGCTATCAGCATGATCCCTCGGATCTTCTTCGGGCACTGGATGCCATTGCCGAGCGTAACAGCAATCGGCTGCCGCCGCCCACTGCCAACTTCAGGGGCATCGTGGGAAAGGAACCCTATCCCGTTACCCGTAAGTCTGCCGAGGTGCTCCGGCATCTGGTGCTGCGAGGGGTAGAGCGGCTTAAAAATCTGTTCCGGGGAAATCGCAGCCGCAGTGAGGTGGTTGCCACCTTCCTGGCCATTCTGGAACTGTGTAAAACCAACCGCGTCACGCTGGAAAATGATATTACCGGCGAAAATCCCAATGTCCGCTTACTGGACAAGGAAGATCATTAGGAGGTGCGCTGATGGAGCCTGAACAGCTGCAGCGGGCCATTGAGGCCATTTTATTTGCCGCCGGAGAGCGGATTGAGATCAGCCGCCTGGCGGCAGCATTGGAAACCGATCCTTCGGATATTGAGAAAGCCACCGACGCTT
This sequence comes from Oscillospiraceae bacterium, assembly GCA_020025615.1. Taxonomy (GTDB): domain Bacteria; phylum Bacillota; class Clostridia; order Oscillospirales; family Oscillospiraceae; genus Faecousia. The sequence goes on from JAHHRT010000001.1 coordinate 10,148, forward strand.
TGGCAGATCAGCTGGCATTTGACCGTCGGGGCATCCGAATTCTGAAATTAGAGCGGGGATACCAGATGGTATCCTCCGGCGAGATGGCGGATTATGTTACAAAAGCGTTGGAGACCCGCAAGCCTCCCAGACTGTCTTCCTCTCAGCTGGAGACCTTGACCATCATTGCTTATTATCAGCCGGCGACTAAGGCTATGGTAGAGCAGATTCGCGGAGTGGACAGTGCCTATTCCGTATCTGCGCTGCTGAATAAGAAGCTCATTGAAGAGGCGGGACGTCTGAACGTGCCTGGACGGCCCATTCAGTACCGAACCACACCAGATTTTCTCAGAACCTTTTCTCTGTCATCTCTGGATGAACTGCCACCCATTGACAAGATTGCCTTTGGCGAGCCGATTCAGATAGAGGAAACCCAGAAGACAGAGACACCGGCAGAGCCTGCACAGCAGGAGGCTACGTAATGGGCTGGCTCATTACCCTGGGAATTTTGGTCCTCATTTGGCTGATCCCGGTGGGCCTTAGTATTCGCTATACACAAGAAAAATTCCATGTTCGGCTGCGGGTGGCGGGAATTTCCTTCCCATTTCCTAAGATAAAAGAAGAGACAGAAGTGCAGCACCCCCAGGAAAAGCAGGTGCAGCCAAAAGCTGACACCGCCCCGGCAGAGAAACAAGCCCCCAAGCCCCGGAAACGCAGATTCGGATTTTTCCACAAGAGAAATTTGGGGTGGGAGGATTATAAACCCTTTGTCCGATTGGGTCTTGACTTCCTGGGAGATCTGCGGAGAAAGCTTCAGATAGACCGGCTGGATTTCCGCCTGGTTCTTGCAGGGGAGGACCCCTGTGATGTGGCGGTAAACTACGGCAGAGCCTGGGCCGCAGTGGGCAGTCTCCTGCCTCAGCTGGAACGGCTGCTGGTCATCAAAAAACGCGATGTCCAGGTGGAATGTGATTTCACAGCAGAGAAAACGAAAATATCCGGTCGGGTGGACCTGCATCTGACCGCGGGCAGGGCCTTGTGCCTGGCAGTGGGCTATGGCCTGCTGCTCCAGAAAGAATTAACCAATTTGAAGAAAAGAAAAGGCGGTGCTTCGTTATGAGCCAGAAACTTCCCAATATGCTGGATAGTACCATTCAGAAGATCCGTGAGATGGTGGATGTAAACTCTGTCATCGGTGACCCCATCACCACTCCTGACGGCGTGACCATCATTCCTGTGTCCAAGGTCAGCGTGGGCTTTGGCGGCGGCGGATCTGACTTCGCCTCCAAGACCAGCCAGGAAAACCCCTTCGGCGGCGGTGTGGGCGGCGGTGTCAAAGTGACCCCCATCTGCTTCCTCATTGTGAAGGACGGTAATGTTCGGATGATGCCTGTGGCACAGCCTGCAAACTCTACCACCGAGCGTCTGGTGGAGATGCTGCCGGACACCCTGGAGCAGATCAATTCCTTTATCGAGTCCAAAAAGACAGTGAAAGGGGAATAATCCCAACCTTTTCCGGGCACCCTATTCCCGGGTGAGGATATGAAACGACTGATTTTCGGAACGGCGGCTGGATTGCTGGCTGCCGTTCTATTTTTAACAATTCCGGCAGAGGCGGCCTCTGCACAGCGTGCCATTGTTCTGGACGAGGTCGGCAAAAAGGTGCTCTATGAGAAGGACGCAGAAAGCCGAAGCCTCATTGCCAGCACCACCAAGATTATGACCGGGCTGCTGGTTTGTGAAAACTGCAATGTGCTGGCCCCAGTGCGGATTCCCAAGGAGGCAGTGGGCATCGAAGGCTCCTCTATGTATCTTCGGGAAGGGGAGGTCTTGACCATTCAGGAGCTTCTCTACGGCATGATGCTTTCTTCGGGAAACGATGCAGCGGTGGCCCTGGCCATTGCCTGCGGCGGAACCGTGGAGAATTTCGCCGAAATGATGAACGCAAAGGCCCGGGAACTGGGAATGACGGAAAGCCATTTTGAAAATCCCAACGGCCTGGACGGAAAACAACACTATTCCACTGCCCGGGATCTGGGAATTCTGGGGCTGGAAGCAATGAAAAATCCCATCTTTGCCAAGACGGTCTCTACAAAGACGGTACAGGTGGGCAATCGGTATTTGAAAAATCACAATAAGCTGCTGTGGCGGGTTCCCGGAGCCGACGGTGTCAAAACCGGGTATACAAGAGCGGCGGGACGGATTCTGGTATCCAGTGCTGCCCGCAATGGCAGACGGGTGGTGGCGGTGACCATCAACGACCCCAACGATTGGCAGGACCATAGCACGCTCCTGGAAAATGCCTTTGCCCGATACCGGGAAAAGACCTTGATTCGGGAAGGGGAGCGGGTGGGTGCTCTGGAAATTGCCGGGGGAGAATCCCACCAGGTTCCCATCCTGGCGGCCCGGGATTTTTCCTGGTCGGTGGTGCCGGGAGAGCAGCCTATGGTGATCCTGCCCGGGCCGGGGTTTGCCTACGCACCGGTGGTCCGGGGCGGCTTTGCCGGGAATGCTTATGTGGTATTGGAGGGCAAAGCCATCGGAACCATCCCGGTGGTTTACGGCAGAACGGTGGAGATCCACCAGGAGCCGAAAAAGAGTATTTGGGAACGCTTGTTTGGAGGAAAACAGGATGGAGAGACTGCAAAAGATACTGTCTGCCCGGGGGGTAGCCTCCCGGCGGCAGGCAGAAGAGATGATAAAAGCGGGGAAAGTCCGGTTAAACGGTAAGGTCGCCGCGCTGGGCGATACAGCAGACCCGGAGGTAGATGAGATTCTGGTGGACGGGAAGAAACTCCCGCCCCAGGAAAAATATGTGTACATCCTTCTGAATAAGCCCCGGGGCTATGTGACCACCCTTTCCGACGAAAAGGGCAGACCCAATGCCGCCCAGCTGGTGGCGGACTGCGGTATCCGGGTATATCCCGTGGGACGGCTGGACATGGACTCTGAGGGCCTGCTCCTGTTTACCAATGACGGCGCTTTTGCCAACGCTTTGATGCACCCCAAGGGAGAGGTGGAGAAGACCTATCGGGTGGCAGTGACGGGATACGTTCCCGGGGCCGAAAAGCTCCTGGCCCGGCCCATCACTCTGGATGGCTATACCATCCGGCCTCCTAAGGTAAAGCTTCTGAAAGCGGAGGGCAGCCGGGCCAGCTTCCTGGTGACCATCCACGAGGGCCGCAACCGTCAGGTGCGGCGGATGTGCCAGGCAGCCGGGATGGAAGTGAGAAGACTGCTTCGGATTCAAGAGGGCAGTCTCTCCCTGGGAGAACTCCCCAGGGGAACGTGGCGGTATCTCACGGAAAATGAGGTCAATCTGCTGCGGTGAGCGGAGACTCCCCAGGGTAAAACAAACCACAAAATCGACCTGCCGAATCTTCGGATTTTTGGCAGGCCGATTTTTGGTTTTGACTTGCAAAATGCCGCTGGTTTTGCTAGTATTATTTTGTGCGATTTACAGGCTGTGTAGTTGGGCACGTCTGTTGCTTAGGCAGCTGCGTTCATTCCGCAAGAGAAATTTGCAGCAAAAGTTTGCGATGAATCAGGCGGGAATCTACCCGGACTTCTGGAGGGATTTAGGGAGTCATCAGGTATCTACGATGTGAAATTTTCGCAAACCACCGCAGATGACACAGTACGCGATTGCCTGAATATACCGCCTTACAGGGGGAAAAGCAATGAATCAAGATATTTTAACCGTATTGCAGGAGAAAATGCCGGAGTTCTCCAAGGGACAGCGCCGCATTGCCCAGTATATCTCCGAGACCTATGATAAAGCCGCCTTTATGACCGCCCACCGCCTGGGAAAGGCTGTGGGTGTTTCTGAGTCTACGGTGGTTCGTTTTGCAGTGGATTTGGGCTTTGACGGCTATCCCAGTATGCAGAAGGCCATGCAGGAAATGGTGCTGAACCGCCTGACCTCGGTGCAGCGCATTGAGGTTGCCAATGACCGCCTGGGTGACCAGGATGTGGTGTCCATGGTTCTCCATTCCGATATGGAAAAGCTGCGCCAGACCAGCGAAATCCTCAGCCGGGAGGACTTTGATGCTGCGGTAAACACCATTCTGGGAGCAAAGCGAATCTTCATCCTGGGTGTCCGTTCCGTGGCACCGCTGGCAAATTTTCTGGGGTATTACCTCAACTATATGTTTAACAACGTCCATGTGATTTCCGATTTCAGTGCCGGAGAGATGTTTGAGAAGATTGTGAGCATCACCTCTGAGGATGTGGTGGTCGCGTTCAGCTTCCCGCGGTATTCCTCTTCCACCACCAAGGGCGCCAAATACTGCCGCTCTGTGGGCGCTCCGGTGATCGGTGTCACTGACAGCAAGCTTTCGCCCTTGGGCCAGTGCAGTGACCATGTGCTGGTGGCGAAGAGCGATATGGTGAGCCTGGTGGACAGCCTGGTTGCGCCTCTGAGCATCATCAACGCTCTGATTGTTGCCATTGCAGCCAAGCGGGAAAAGGAGCTTTCCCAGACCTTTGAGAATCTGGAACGGATTTGGGACGAGTACAATGTTTATGAAAAGCAGGTGGACCCTACATGAATTATAACGGAATTATCATTGGCGGCGGACCTGCCGGTATGTTTGCGGCAATTATCGCGGCGCAGCAGGGGCAGAAGGTGCTGCTGCTGGAACAGAACGGACGTCTTGGCAAGAAGCTGCTGATTACCGGCAAGGGCCGGTGCAATGTGACCAATGACTGTTCGGATCGGGAGGTTTTGCAGAACGTCCCCAGAAACGGACGGTTTCTCTTCAGTGCCATGGCAGCACTGCCGCCTCAGAAGGTGAAGGACTTCTTTGAAAGCCGCGGCTGCCCGCTGAAAACCGAGCGGGGAAACCGGGTATTCCCGGTGACGGATCGCTCCCAGTCCATTCTGGAATGTCTGGAAAAGGCGATGAAGCAGGCCGGGGTTTCTGTGAAAACCGCAAAGGTTCAGAAAATCCTGACCCAGGAGGGGCGGGCCTGCGGCGTACAGACCCAGGAAGAGACCCTGCATGCGGATTGGGTCATCCTGGCCACCGGCGGCCTTTCCTATCCTGCCACCGGCTCCCGGGGAGACGGCTACCGCATGGCAAAGGAACTGGGCCACACCATTATTGAGCCCCAGGGCAGCCTGGTGCCCCTGGAAATCGCCGGAGAAGACTGCCTGGAGATGCAGGGCCTGTCTCTGCGGAATGTGGGCGTGAAGCTGCTGAATCCCAAGGGAAAAGCCATTTATAAGGATTTCGGCGAGCTGCTCTTTACCCATTTCGGCGTTTCCGGCCCCACGGTGCTCTCTGCCAGCTGCCACCTGAGCGAGCCGGGCTGCAAGTTGGTCATCGACCTGAAACCGGCTCTGGATGAAGGAAAGCTGGACAGCCGGATTCTTCGGGATTTGGAAATGTACTGCAACCGCTCCATGGAGAACGCTCTCACGGATCTGCTTCCCAGATCCATGATCCCTGTGATTCTGAAACGGACGGGAATCGACCCAGAACTGAAAGCCAACTCCCTGACCAAAAAGCAGCGCCACGACCTGATTTCCCAGCTCAAGGGCTTTACTCTGGAGATTACCGGAAAGCGCCCGGTGGATGAGGCAATCATCACCTCCGGCGGCGTGAAGGTCTCGGAGGTCAGCCCCAAGACCATGGAGTCAAAGCTGGTGCCGGGGCTTTACTTTGCCGGGGAAATCCTGGACTGCGACGGCTATACCGGCGGCTTTAATCTGCAAATCGCCTGGGCGACGGCGTTTGCTGCGGCCAATGCGGCTGCGGAACAGCAAAATGCGCAGTGCTGAGGGAGCAATCCTTTTGCGTCAGGAAGGCTTCTCGGTATCTTAAAAAACAAGCATTGACAAATGGACATTCCTGTACTAAAATAAGCAAAAGAATGTACCGTAAATTTTTTGGAGGGACAATCCATGTACGAGAAACTTGTAAATTACGCAGCCAGACAGCTTGAGCTGGACCCTTCTCAGATCACCCCGGACAGCACCTTTGAGAGCCTGGGTATCGACTCCCTGGACATCGTTGAGATGATCATGGACCTGGAAGGCGAACTGGGCGTTGAGCTGGATATGGAGGATCAGAAGATCTCTAACTTCCAGGAGCTGGCCGATTTTATCGATACCAAGCTGAACTAACTACAATCAAATAGCCCTTGTATAAGCAGACCGGCTTATAACAAGGTCGCACTAGTCGGGGAGTTAGCGGTGCTCTGTACCTGCAATCCGCTATAGCAGGGATGAATTCCCACACCCGAGCCTGTTACAATGCCGTCCGGCCTGCGTAAGCGATGTTGAGAGATCGGTCCGGCGCAACAAGATCCCGTGAACCATGTCAGGTGGGGAACCAAGCAGCATTAAGCGGATCGTCTTGTGTGCCGCCGGGTTCCCGTTCTTGAGTTGTCTGCGCGGATACCGGGTATTGGGCAGGTTCAAATGTGGGTGTGCGATCTTGTTATGAGCCGGTCTTTTCTATGTTTTGACAGCCAGAAAGGAGGGGGCATATGTCTGCCTATCAAGCGTTATATCGGAAATATCGTCCCCAGACCTTTGACGATGTGGTGGGACAGCTGGCAGTGACCCAGACCCTCAAGACCCAGTTGGTCACAGGGAAGATGAGCCATGCCTATCTGTTCACCGGGTCCCGGGGCACCGGCAAGACCAGCTGCGCAAAGATTCTTGCGAAAGCGGTCAACTGCCTGCACCCGGATAACGGAAATCCCTGCAACGTCTGTGAGGCCTGTCGGGCCATCGATTCCGGGTCCTGTATGGATGTGCTGGAAATCGATGCCGCTTCCAACAATGGTGTTGACAATGTTCGTGACCTTCGGGACGATGCCATTTATTCGCCCTCTCAGGTCAAAATGCGTGTGTACATCATCGATGAGGTGCACATGCTTTCCATCTCTGCATTCAATGCACTGCTGAAGATCATTGAGGAGCCCCCGGAGCATCTGCTCTTTATCCTTGCCACCACGGAGCTTCACAAGGTCCCGGCAACCATTCTGTCTCGATGCCAGCGGTTCTCCTTCCGGCGAATCAGCCAGGAGGACATTTCCGCCCGGCTGCAATATGTCGCCTACCAGGAGAATATCGATCTGGATGACGGCGCTGCCCGGGTGATTGCCCGGCTGGCAGACGGCGGTATGCGAGACGGCCTGAGCCTTCTGGATCAGTGTGCTTCGGCAACCACCGGAGAGCTCACCGCTGAGCGGGTCTATGCTTGCTTAGGCATTGCAGGTGAGCAGCGGTGCGGAGAGCTGATGGGCTATATTGCGGCCCAGGATGCGAAAAATGCCCTGACCCTGTTCAATCGGCTCTATGCCGAGGGAAAGGACATGGGTGCCATGCTGGACGAGCTTGCCTGCATGACCCGAGACCTGCTGGTGATGAAAACAGCGCCTGGGGCCGGTATTACCATGCTGTCCGGCGTTGCATCGGACCAGGAAGTCCTGGATTTGGTGGGGAAGCTCAGCAGCGGGGAACTGGTTCGGATGATGGGCAGAATCGAAAGAACCCTGGCGGGCTTTACCAGAAGTGCCAGCCGCCGGATGGACGCAGAGCTGTGTATTTTGGATCTCTGCCGTCCGGAGCTGAGCCTGGATGCACAGTCCCTGAATTCCCGGCTGACCCGCCTGGAAGAGCAGGTGAAAAGCGGCGTGATGGTAACGCCTATGGCAGCGGCCCCAATTCCGGCAGCCCAGCCGGAGGATGACCGTCCGCCCATGCCTACCGATGAAGATGCGCCCCCGGATTCCGAGGAAGCACCGGAAATGCCGGTGAATCAGGCCCCGGTGGGCTTCTGGTCAGAGCTTGTGTCTGCGGTTCGTAAGGAACTGCGGCCTCCGGTTTCCGGGTTCTTCGTGTCCTCGGAAAATGCCCCGGTGCGGGGATGCCTGCGGGAGAATCGGCTGGACCTCCAATGCAGCAATACATTTACAGCCCAGACCATTGACAAGCCCCAGATTCTGGAGGTGGTGGCCCGGAAGGCCTCTGCCCAGCTGGGACGGCCCATCAATGTGTTTGTTGTGGACCTTTCCGCAAAGCCTGAGGGCAATGCCCGGATGGAACAGCTGCTGAATTTCGGCAAGGCCCATTCGGATGTGGTTCATATTAAATAGCAATCAATAACTTTCAGATAAGGAGAATGTAATTATGGCTAAAGGTGGATTTCGTGGTATGCCCGGCGGCATGAACCAGATGGCAATGATGAAGCAGGCTCAGAAGATGCAGCAGGAAATGATTCGGATGCAGCAGGAGCAGGAGGCCAAGACCTTCACTGCCCAGTCCGGCGGCGGCATGGTGAGCGCAACTGTGAACGGTAAGCACGAGCTGGTGGAGATGACCATCAACCCCGAGGCTGTGGACCCCGATGATGTGGAAATGCTCCAGGACATGGTCATTGCAGCTGTGAATGAGGCAATGCGCACTGCCGATAACGAGGCAGCTAACAATATGTCCAAGCTCACCGGCGGCCTGAACCTGGGCGGCCTGTTCTAAGGGGAAGCTATGCAGATTTTCCCCACGGCCCTGCAAAACCTGGCGGATCAATTTGCCCGGCTCCCCGGTATCGGCGGAAAGACCGCCCAGCGGCTGGCGTTCCATGTATTGGAGCTGCCCCTGGAGGATGCGGAACTGTTCGCTGAGGCAATTATCGAGGCCAAGAAAAGCGTTCATACCTGCCCCAAGTGCCAGAACCTGACGGATCGGGAGCTGTGCCCCATCTGTGATGATCCCAGCCGGGACCAGGGGCTCATTTGCGTGGTGGCAGAACCCAGAGATGTGGTGGCAATGGAGCGTTCCCGGGAGTTCCGGGGTGTCTATCATGTGCTCCATGGTGTCATCTCTCCCCTCAGTCATGTAACCCAGGATGATATTCGCATCCGGGAGCTGCTTCAGCGTGTGGGTGAGGGAAATGTCCGGGAAGTCATTATGGCGACCAACCCGGATACCGAGGGCGAGGCCACGGCGATGTATATCTCCCGTCTTCTCCGGCCTATGGAGGTCAAGGTGACCAGACTTGCTTACGGTGTGCCTGTTGGCAGCCAGCTGGAATATGCCGACGAAGTGACCCTTTCCCGGGCGCTGGAAGGCAGACAGGAAATTTAACGATGAAAAAACCACTGTACAAACGTACAGTGGTTTTTTGTAGCAATTTCAGAATTTATGCGGAAATTTCTTCATCTGCTGCCGCTGACAGCCGGGGAAAGCGCAGGGGAAGCTGGGACAGAATCACTGCGAAGAACATGAGGGCACAGCCAATCAGCTCCCGCCCATTCATCCGCTCATGGAGCACCAGCCACCCGCCCAGAGCAGCGAAGACCGATTCAAGACTGAGAAGCAGGGAAGCGGCGGTGGGCTCCACATATTTCTGACCGACAATTTGTAAGGCGTAGGCAAACCCCATGGAGAATACGCCGGAGAAAATCAGAGGCAGACGGCAGAACCAGATATCCTGGAAGCAGACGTTCTCTGTCAGCAGGAAGGGGAGAGACAGTGCTGCAATCACCAGACACTGCACACAGCTGAGCCGCAGACCGTCCAATGCGCCTGCGGTGTGGTCGATCAGCAGAATGTGTACGGCGAATCCCACGGCTCCAATCATGAGAAAGAGATCTCCGATGTTCACACTGGAAAAACCGATTCCGCTGAGAAGCACCAGGCCGACCAATGCCGGGACCACGCTGGTCAGGGCCGCAGCCGTAGGCCGCTTGCCGATGGACAGCCCGATCAGGGGAACCAGAATGATATAGAGCGAAGTGAGAAAGCCTGCCTTTCCGGCATCGGTATATACCAGGCCGATCTGCTGGAGACTGGATGCAATGAACAGCACACCGCCGCAGAAAAGGCCGTTTTTAATCAGCAGCGGATTCTTCCATTTCGCGAGAGAACCGAGCAGCCCCTCCTGCTTTATGTCGAAAATGGTGGCGCAGAGGAACAGAAACAGCACTGCCAGAAGACAGCGGATTGTCTGAAAGGTAAAGGGACCAAGCCGCTCCATGCCCACACTTTGGGCGATAAAAGAGGAACCCCAGATGATAGTGCATAAAATCAGGCTGGCACAGCCCAGGGATTTTTGTTTCATAGTCATCACCTTTGCACAATGTATCATAATTCAACAAAGATTGCAATATTGAGATTTGACGCGGTGCAATTGATTTTTTTCCCTTGCTGTGGTATCATATCGAGTAGTAATGAAGTGCCGGAAACTGCCCCTGATATAGGGACAAAATCCGGGAAAAGGTCCCTCAAACAGGGAAGATACACAATCATTTCCAAATTTTATCAGGAGGTTTTATCCGATGGAAGAAATCAAGAAAATCCCTCTTCGCAGCGAGTTGAATGTAGAAGATACTTGGGCCACTGAGGATATGTATCCCAGCGATCAGGCTTGGGAAGAGGAGCTTGCATCCGTTGCAGAGGATCAGAAAGAGCTGGCTGCCTTTGCAGGCCGTCTGACCCAGTCCCCCGAGGTTCTGTTCCAGTATCTCACTAAGATGGAAAAAACCAATGCAAAGTCTGAGCTGCTGGCAAACTATTGTATGCGCAAGGCTGACGAGGACACCCGCAACGGCACCTACCAGGCAATGGCTGGTAAGTTTACCGGGGCTATGGTGGCTCTGGAAGCGGCTTGCAGCTTTGAGACCCCGGAGATTATGACCCTTTCCGATGAGGAGATGGAGGACTTCTACAAGCGCTGCCCGGAGCTGGAGCGGTATCGCCGCTACCTCACCGATCTGCGCCGCCGGAAGGCACATACCCTGTCTGCCGGTGAGGAGAAAATCCTGGCAGCTGCCGGTGAGATGGCCCAGGCTCCTGACAATATTTACGGTGCATTTACCTATGCAGACCTTACCTTCCCCGATGCTGTGGACAGCCAGGGCAGAAAGCATCCTCTGAGCTCCGGCACCTTTGTGAGCCTGGAAGAGAGCGGCGACCGTGCTCTGCGGAAGGATGCCTATGAGAAGTTCTATCATACCTACCAGGGCTTCCAGAATACCACTGCTGCTACCCTGAACGCGCAGAATAAGCAGCTCAAGTTCTTTGCCGAGGCCCGCCACTACGACTCCGCTTTTGAAGCTTCTCTGGACCGGACCAACGTGCCCACCTCCGTGTATCGGAACCTCATCGAGGCAGTTCATCAGAATCTGGATAAGATGCACCGCTATGTCCGGCTGCGCAAGAAGATGCTGGGCGTAGACGAGCTGCACTTCTACGATATTTACACCCCTCTGCTGAAGGATGTGGACAAGAAGATTCCCTTTGAAGAGGCAAAGCAGACGGTTTATGATGCTCTGGCTCCCATGGGCGAGGATTACCGCAAGATTCTGAAGGAAGGCTTTGACAACCGCTGGATTGACGTATACCAGAACGTGGGCAAGCGCGGCGGTGCCTATTCCGCTGGCTGTGCAGTTCATCCCTATGTGCTGCTCAACTACTCCGGCTCTCTGGACAGCCAGTTCACGCTGGCCCATGAGATGGGCCATGCGCTCCACTCTTACCATTCCAACAAGGCCCAGAACCCCATTGATTCTGACTATGTGATCTTTGTTGCCGAGGTGGCCTCCACCTGCAACGAGGCTCTGCTCATGGAATACCTTCTGAACAAGACCACCGATAAGAAGGAGCGGATCTACCTCATCAACCACTTCCTGGATCAGTTCAAGGGTACCATCTACCGTCAGACCATGTTTGCTGAGTTCGAGCTGAACATCGGCGCAATGGCAGCCGAGGGTAAGACCCTCACCGCTGACGTGCTGAATGACGAGTATAAGCGTCTCAACGAGCTGTACTACGGCCCGGATATGGTCGTGGACGACGAGATTGCCGTGGAGTGGGCCCGGATTCCTCACTTCTACTATGACTACTATGTGTTCCAGTACGCCACCGGCTACTCCGCAGCCATCGCTCTGTCCCGTCGGATCCTGAACGAGGGCGAGAACGCCGTGAAGGACTACATCGGCTTCCTGTCCGGCGGCTGCTCCAAGAGCCCCATTGACCTGCTGAAGGGTGCAGGCGTGGATATGACCAGTCCCAAGCCCGTGAACGACGCTCTGGCACTGTTCGGCAGCCTGCTGGATGAGATGGAAGAGCTCATCCGTGAGTGATTCTATGGAAGAACTGTTCCTTCCCACCCTCCACTATTTCGCCATGAACAACATCTTCACCGGCTCCTGTGGGATGTTCCGCTTCCGGGCCGCCCCGACAGTGGTCATGGCTACCCCCAAAGAGGTGGACTTTGAGAAAAGCGAAATCACGGCGGAGTGCTGGCACGGCCTCTTCTGCTACGAGAAAAGCGAGATGGAGGATCGGCGTGTTTTCCCCATGTCCGAGGAGGGCCGGGCCGAGATGCATCAGTGGTTGACGGATCATATTTGAGAGAAATCCCGGAAATACGCCAAAAGTCATTGACAAATCCGTTTTCTGTGGTAAGATATACTCGATATGCAAAGACATTGCGGAAACCAAGCGGAAACGTAGATCTGAAGCGAGAAGGGGACGGTGTAAGCCCTTTGGTCGATCTTCTGCAAGCCACTTCCAGCGTCGCCCGGGATGACCGGGACGGGTGCTCCCGTTACAGAGCGACTAAGATGTCCCTTCGGGGATAATTAGGGTGGTACCGCGGGTGATTTTTCCCCGCCCCTATTTTAGGGGCGGGGTTTTATATTGCCGCAATGTCAAAAAAGAAATTTATTTTGGAGGTAGAATCCCAATGAGCGTAAAACCCTATGGCGTTAACGAGCTGCGTGAGATGTTCCTGTCCTTCTTCGAGAGCAAGGGCCATCTGCGTCTGCCCAGCTTCTCCCTGATCCCCCAGAACGATGCGTCTCTGCTGCTGATCAACTCCGGCATGGCTCCTATGAAGCCTTACTTCACCGGTGAGGTGGAGCCCCCCCGTCACCGTGTCTGCACCTGCCAGAAGTGCCTGCGGACCGGCGATATTGAAAACATCGGCAAGACTGCCCGCCACGGCACCTATTTTGAGATGCTGGGCAACTTCTCCTTCGGCGACTACTTCAAGCACGAGGCCATTGCCTGGAGCTGGGAGTTCCTCACCAAGGTTGTCGGCCTGGACGAGAACCGCCTCTATCCCTCTATCTATGAAGAGGATGATGAGGCCTTTGACATCTGGACCAAGGAAGTCGGCGTTCCCGCCGACCATATCTTCCGCTTCGGCAAGGAGGATAACTTCTGGGAGCACGGCTCCGGTCCCTGCGGCCCCTGCTCTGAGATTTACTATGATCGCGGCGAAAAGTACGGCTGCGGCAAGCCTGGCTGTACCGTCGGCTGCGAGTGCGACCGTTATATGGAAGTCTGGAACAACGTGTTCTCCCAGTTCAATAACGACGGCGAAGGCCACTACACCGAGCTGGCCCACAAGAACATCGACACCGGCATGGGCCTGGAGCGTCTGGCTGTTGTCTGCCAGGATGTGGACAGCCTCTTCGATGTGGATACCGTTATGAACATCACCAACAAGGTCACCGAGATCACCGGTGCTTCCTACGGTCAGAGCGTCAAGATGGACGTTTCTCTGCGTGTCATCACTGACCACATTCGTGCATCCACCTTCATGATCGCCGACGGCGTCCTGCCCAGCAATGAGGGCAGAGGCTATGTCCTGCGCCGCCTGCTGCGCCGGGCTGCCCGTCACGGCAAGCTCCTGGGTGTCAACCATCCCTTCCTGTATGAGGTCGTCGAGACCGTCATCCGGGAGAACGAATCTCACTATACCTACCTGCGTGAGCGGGCCGACTATATCACCAAGGTGGTCAAGGTGGAGGAAGAAAACTTCGCCCGCACCATCGACGGCGGCATGAAGATTTTCGCAGAGATGCTGGCGGATCACAAGGCCAAGGGCGAGACCCAGTTCTCCGGTGCTGACGCCTTCAAGCTCTATGACACCTACGGCTTCCCCATTGACCTGACTGTGGAGATGGTTGCCGATGAAGATATGACTCTGGACCAGGAAGGCTTTGCCAAGCTCATGGAGGAGCAGAAGATCCGGGCCCGTGAGGCACGGAAGGCTCTGGGCGATCTGGCCTGGGCCGGTATTGATCTGGGCCTCGACAACACCCCCACTAACTTTGTGGGCTACACCATGAACAACTGCGAGGCTAAGATCCTGGCAGTGTGCGTGGGCGACGAAGTCTCCGGCACCATCGCCGGCGGCGAGGAAGGCATCATCGTCCTGGACAAGACTCCCTTCTATGCAGAAATGGGTGGCCAGGTTGCTGACCACGGCGTTCTGATGCTGGGCAGCAGCCGCTTTGAGGTCACCGATGTTCAGAAGGACAAGGGCGGCAAGTACCTGCACAGCGGTAAGATGGTGGGCGGTTCCATGAAGGTGGACGATGTGGTCTGCGCTTCCATTGATGTGGAGCGGAGAAAGGCCATCATGCGTGCTCACTCTGCTACCCACCTGCTGGACAAGGCTCTGCAGTGCGTGCTGGGCGACCATGTCCATCAGGCCGGTTCCTACGTGGAGCCCGACCGTCTGCGTTTTGACTTCACTCACTACTCCGCCCTTACCGACGAGGAACTGGCTAAGGTCAACGCCATTGTGCAGAATGCAATTCTCGAGGGCTACCCCATCGAGACCCGTGAGATGCCCATTGAAGAGGCAAAGCGCATGGGCGCTACCGCTCTGTTCAGCGAAAAGTACGGCGATGTAGTCCGTGTGGTCAACATGGGCAACTTCTCCGTGGAGCTGTGCGGCGGCACACACCTGGATAACACCGCTAAGGTTGGCCCCTTCCATCTGGAGAGCGAGGGAAGCGTTGCTTCCGGCGTCCGCCGGATCGAGGCCATCACCGGCCGTGAGTGCCTCAAGCGCATGGAGCGCAATCAGGAACTGCTGCTGAAGGTCTCTGCAAAGCTCAAGAGCAAGCCCTATGAGCTGATGGATCGTCTCCAGGCTCAGCTGGATGAGATCAAGGGCCTCAAGCACAGCATTGAGGCATACAAGGCAAAGGACGCTGCCGGTGAAGTGGATCGCTTCCTCTTCGGCTGCCGGAATGTGGACGGCATCAATGTGCTGACCGCAACCATGCCCGGCGCAGACGCTGCAAAGCTCCGTCAGATGGGCGATATGCTCCGGGACAAGGATCCTTCCATTGTGGCAGTTCTGGCTTCCGTGAACAACGACAAGCCTGCATTCCTGGCTGCCTGCGGCAAGGATGCTGTGGCGAAGGGCATCAAGGCCGGTGAACTGGTGAAGCAGGTCTGTGCTTGCTGCGGCGGCAACGGCGGCGGTAAGCCCGATTCCGCTATGGGCGGCGGCAAGGACATCAACAAGGTTGACGATGCACTGGCACTGGTTGACGATTTTGTTGCTTCCAAGCTGAAGTAATCTGATAAAAATCTACGGAAAGGGGCACTGCCGGAGGGCGGCGCCCTTTTCCTGGCAGATAGGGGAGGTTTTATGCGGTATCTCATGCTCTTTACCCTGGGCTTTGCCGGGGCGTGTACTGCCTGCGCCTATCTGCTTTGGACCTTTCCCGCCGGAGCGGTGGCAGCCCTGGCACTGGCCTTCGCTCTATGGCTTCCGGGAAGGACCCATCGGCGCTGTAAGGCTGCATCCCGGATTCTTCTGGGCGTGGGCATGGGATTTTTATGGTTTTCTCTCTTTGGAGAATCCTATCTAAAACCAGTCGGGCAGCTGGAAGAAAAGACCCACAGTACTGCGGTGATCCTTACGGACTACAGCCGGGAGGAGAACCACGGATCCTCCGCAGCCGGAATCCTTCGGTGGGAAGGAAAACCCTATGGGGTTCGGATTTATCTCAAAGAGAATCTGAACCTAAAGCCTGGGGATTCGGTTCGGGGGGAATTTTCCTTCCGTGTTACGGCGGCAAAGAGCGGAAAATTCGGTCACTACTATGCAGGCAAGGGAATCTTCCTCACAGGCTATCAAAAAGGGGAACTGGTGACCCGTTCGGTTACAAAAAGCCCCTGGTGGACGGCACCGGCACGGATGCGCCTACAGATTCAGAACAGAATCGATGATCTGTTCCCGGCGGATACAGCGGCCTTTGCAAGAGCCTTGGTGCTGGGAGACAGCGGTGTCCTGGATTATGGGACGGCATCCGACCTCAGCGTCAGCGGTATTCGCCATATGGTGGCGGTATCCGGCCTGCATGTGTCCATTCTCTGCGCCCTGCTGGCGCTGTTGATTGGCAGAAGACGGTGGCTCACCTGTATTCTGGGCTTGCCGCTTCTGGCAATGTTCTGCGCCGTCACTGGGTTTACCCCTTCGGTGACCAGAGCTTCCATTATGATGGGCCTCATGATGATTGCCGGAGCCATTGACCGGGAATACGATCCCCTCACAGAGCTGTCTGCGGCAGTGCTGGTGATGACGGTTCTGAATCCCATGGTGGTTACCTCGGTGAGCTTTCAGCTGTCGGCTGCCAGCGTACTGGGCATCCTCCTGTTCTACGGGAAGGTCCGGGCCTGGCTCATGGCACGATTCAGAACGTACAAGGGAATCCGCGGAAAGGCTGTGAAATGGTTCTGTACTTCGGCGGCAATCTCCCTTAGCACGCTGGTGTTTGTGACACCGATCAGCGCCTATTATTTTTGCAGTATCAGCCTCATTGCGCCGCTCACCAACCTGCTCACGGTATGGGCGGTGGTGTATATCTTCTGGGGCATCCTGGGGGTACTGCTTTTGGGCCTGTTCTTCCGGGCGGGAGCGGGAATCCTTGCCTATGGGGTTTCCTGGCTGATTCGCTATGTGTTGGGAATCGCCGGAATTCTGGCCCGGATTCCTTTGGCGGCGGTGTATACCCAGAGCCTGCCCGTCGTGATATGGCTGGTATCTGTCTATATTCTGGGAATTTTGTTCCTGGGCGGCAGGCGCAAGCGGCCCCAGTGGCTGCTTGGTTTAGGAACCCTTGGCCTTGCCATTGCATTGGGAATCTCCTGGCTTCTGCCCCTTCGGGACCACGCCCGCATGACCGTGCTGGACGTGGGACAGGGACAGTGCATTTTGCTGCAAAGCGGAGGCAGAAGCTTCCTGGTAGACTGCGGCGGAGATTGGGACGAGAAGGCGGCAGACCTGGCGGCCAAAACCCTTCTCAGCCAGGGCATCCACCGCCTGGACGGCCTGATCCTCACCCATTTCGACCGGGACCATGTGGGCGGTGCACCGGGGCTTCTCCATCGGGTGGATGCCCAGCGAATCTATCTGCCGGCGGGAGAAGCACTCCCGGCGGACCACCGAATCACGGTGGTGGAGCACAGCGCCAACCTGACCTTCGGAGATGCAAGCATCACCATTTACGGCGGAGGCCCTGCCGCCGTGTCCAATGAAAACAGCCTGTGTGTCTTGTTTGACACGGGAGATTATGATATACTGATTACCGGGGACCGAAGCGCATACGGCGAGCGGCTGCTCATGCGCACCTATCCGCTCCCCAAGGTGTCCTGCCTGGTTGCAGGGCATCACGGTGCAAAAGACTCCACCTGTCAGGAACTGCTGAACGCAGTGCAGCCGGACACGGTGATTATATCCGCCGGAAGGGATAATCCCTACGGGCATCCCGCAGGGGAGACCCTCTTCCGGCTGCGCCAATTCGGGTGCCGGGTCCTGAGAACGGACCGGGACGGCACTATTCTCATCAGGAGGTGAGCCTATGGCAAAAAAGACGGCTTCCGCGGCAGGAGGCCTTTTAGAACTGAAACAGATGTTAAAGGCCAAAGAGCTGGGGCGGCTGTATATTTTCCATGGAGAAGAAGTCTTCCTGATGAACCACTACCTGGCTCAGGTGAAAAAGCTGCTGGTGAATCCCCTCACAGAGTCCTTTAACTATCACCGCATGACCAGTGAGACTTTTGACTTGCGGGACTTTGGGGACGCGGTGGAGAACCTGCCTATGATGGCGGAGCACACCTACATCCAGGTGGATGATATCGACTTTTTTAAGATGGCGGAGGGCGACCGAAATCGGATGATCGACATCCTCACTGACATCCCGGAATACTGCACCGTGGTCTTTACCTATGAGACCGTGGAGTGGAAGCCGGACAAGCGGATGAAGAAGCTCTGGGATGCAGTCAGCGAGAACGGCACCATTGTGGAGTTTGCCAAGCAGGATCAGCGGGATCTGATTGCCTGGGTGGGACGGCATTTTGCCGCCCGGGAGAAGCGGATTTCCACAGACCTCTGCGCCTACCTCATCGACATTACCGGGGGCACCATGACAGCCCTTTCCGGGGAGATTGAGAAAATCTCCGCCTATTCTGCGGCAGGGGAAATCTGTCGGGCGGATATTGATGCTGTCACCGAGCCGGTGCTGGATGCGGTGGTGTTTCAGATGACCGACCTGATGAGCGCCGGAAAATATGCGGAAGCACTGGGAAAGCTCCAGCAGCTTCTCAAAATGCAGCAGGAGCCGCTGGCAATCCTGGGTGCAGTGGGCGGTCATTTCCGCCGCCTGGGTACGGCCCGGACGCTGCTGGACTGCGGTAAGAGCTCCCAGGAGCTGCAAAAGCTCTGCGGACTGCCGGATTATCCCGCACGGAAGAATATGGAGGCGGCAAGGCGGTTTTCCCCGAAGTTCTTTGAGAAAGCATCTCAGCTGATTCTGGAGACCGACTATCAGATGAAGACCTCCTTCGACGACCCGGTGCGGCTGCTGGAAATGCTGATTCTCCAGCTGGCACAGGAGGCAAGCCATGGTTAAGATTAAAGAGGCCATCGTGGTGGAGGGCCGATATGATAAAAACACCCTGAGCCAGGTGGTGGATGCCACCATTCTGGAGACCTCTGGGTTTGGAATTTTCAAGGATAAGCAGCAGATGGATCTGCTGCGCCGGGTGGCAAAGGCCAAGGGCCTCATCGTATTCACCGATGCGGATGGGGCGGGCTTTGTGATTCGCAATCACATCAAAAGTGCCATTGACGGAAAATATCTGAAACACGCCTACACCCCGGATATTCTGGGCAAGGAGCGGCGCAAGGCTGCACCGGGCCGGGAAGGAAAACTGGGGGTAGAGGGTATGACCCCGGAAATTATTTTAGATGCCCTGAAAAAGGCCGGGGCCACCATAGAAGGGGAGAGCCAGGAGCCAAAGCAGGAGATCACCAAGCAGGATCTCATGGCGCTGGGGCTCTCCGGGGGGAAGAACAGCAGCGAAAAGCGGCTGGCTCTGCTGAAAGCATTGCGTCTTCCGGAACGGATGACCACCAATGCCATGCTGGGTGCCCTCAATATACTGTACACCCGGGAGGAACTGATTCAGCTCCTCCGCAAGTTGGAGCAAGAAAATGGTTGACATTTCAGTAAAAAACCTGACAAAATTCTTCGTTATCGGAGAAAATCTCCTGGACGGTCTCTCTTTTGAGATTCAGGAAGGGGAGTGCGTTGCCATCCTGGGCCGGAACGGCTGCGGCAAAACCACCCTTTTTAAGATTCTCACCGGGGAGATGGACTACGACGACGGAGAAGTCTATATCAATCCCAATAAGAAGCTGGGCCTGATTTCTCAGATTCCCTATTTCCCGGAGGGATACACCGTGGAGGATGTGCTCCGCTCTGCCTACAGCGACATTACAGCCGTGAAGCGGAAGATGGAGAAGCTGGAAGCCGCCATGGCGGCAGGCGCCACAGAGCAGCAGCTGCGGGACTACGATGCCCTTTCCAACCGCTTCCAGTCCGGCGGCGGCTACGAAATGGACGTGGAGGTAGACAAGATCTGCAACGGCCTTGCCATTACCCCACAGCAGCGGGTCCAGGAGTTTGACAGCCTTTCCGGCGGTGAGAAGACCCGGGTGAACCTGGGCCGTCTGCTTCTGGAGAAGACGGATATTCTGCTTCTGGACGAGCCCACCAACCACCTGGACCTTCGGAGTGTGGAGTGGCTGGAAAGCTATATCAATGCCTTTAAGGGAACGGTGCTGGCGATTTCCCATGACCGTTACTTTATTGACCAGGTGGCAGACCGGGTGATCGAGATCTTCGAGGGCCGGGCGGAGTTCTACTCCGGCAACTACACCTACTACATGGACGAAAAGCAGGCCCGGTTTGATTTGCAGATGAAGCAGTACCAGCAGGAGCAGGCAAAGCTCAAGCAGCTGGGCTATACGGTGGAGCGAATGAAGGGCTGGGGTATTAACAACCGCACCCTTTACCGTCGGGCCATGTCCATCCAGCACCGAATGGAGCGCATTGAGAAGACCAAGCGGCCCCAGAAGGAAAAAACCATGAAGGCCACCTTCGGAGAAAAAGACTTCTCCGGCGATGTGGTGTTCAAAATTAAAAATATGTCCAAGTCCTTTGATGACCGGACTCTGTTCTCTGACGTAAACCTCAACGTGGAGGGCGGCGAGCGAATTGCTTTGCTGGGCGACAACGGCACCGGAAAGTCCACCTTTATCAAGTGCCTGCTGGGTGAGGAGGACTTTGGAGGCAAGATTCAGTTTGGCCCCACGGTGAAGTGGGGGTATCTGCCTCAGATTATCCACTTTGACCACCCGGAGCGGAGCCTTTACGACACCATGCTCTACGAAAAGAATTGCTCTCCCCAGGTGGCCCGGGATCGGCTGGGTGCCTTCCTGTTCCAGGGAGAGGACGTGTTCAAGAGCGTTGGCAACCTCTCCGGCGGTGAGCAGTCCCGGCTGCGGCTGTGTATGCTTATGGATGAGAAAATCAACCTTCTGATCCTGGACGAGCCTACCAACCACTTGGATACCGCTTCCCGAGAGTGGGTGGAAGCTGCCATTGAGGAGTTTGAGGGAACCCTGCTGTTTGTCTCCCACGACCGTTACTTCATCGAGAAGTTTGCCGACCGGGTATGGCTTCTGGAGAATGGCGGGATTCGGGACTTCGCCTGCGGCTATCAGAAGTTCCGCTCCATTTTGGAGCATGAGGCCGCAGCAAAGCCCCAGGAGGTCCAGGCTCCCAAGCCCAAGAAGGAAAAGCCCCGGGGCGGCACCAAAGACCAGGATAAGCTGGTGCGCAAGCTGGAGCGGGAGATTGAAAAGCAGGAGCAGGTCGTGGCGGAATATGATCCCAAAATCGAAGCAGCTGCCGCCGACTATCAGGAGCTCACCCGTCTCCTTGCAGAAAAAGAAGAGGCTGAAACCCTGCTCATGGAGCTGATGGAGCAGTGGGAGAGCGCCATGAGTTAATCCGGGATTTTAAGGTTGACACATTCGACCAAAAGTTCTATAATACACGCAGATAAGTTTGAAGGAGCGAAGAAACCATGAGTTCTTGTAATGGAAATTGTTCCAGCTGCTCTTCTTCCGATTGTTCCGATCGGAAGGCCGAGAGCCTGCTGGCTACTCTGAACCCCAAATCCACTGTTAAAAAAGTCATTGCCGTTGTCTCCGGCAAGGGCGGTGTCGGCAAGTCCACCGTCACCTCCATGCTGGCTGTCGCAATGAGCCGGGAAGGCAAGCGTGTCGGCGTTCTGGACGCGGATATTACCGGTCCTTCCGCACCCACTGCCTTCGGTGTCAGCGAGTGCCAGGGTGCAAACGAGGATGGCCTCTATCCCGCACTCACCGAGACCGGCATCCAGGTGATGTCCATCAACCTGCTTCTGGATAACCCCGACGATCCTGTTGTCTGGCGCGGCCCCGTGCTTGCCGGCGCTGTGAAGCAGTTCTGGACCGATGTTATCTGGGAGGACGTGGACTATATGTTCGTGGATATGCCTCCCGGAACCGGCGATGTCCCTCTCACCGTGTTCCAGAGCCTGCCTGTTGACGGTATTGTCATTGTCACCAGCCCCCAGGACCTGGTGTCCATGATTGTGGCAAAGGCTGTGAAGATGGCAAACATGATGAAGATTCCCGTGCTGGGCTTCGTGGAGAACTATTCCTATCTCCAGTGCCCGGACTGCGGAAAGAAGATTCAGGTCTTTGGTGAGAGCCACCTGGACGAGATTGCAGCGCAGTTCAATCTGCCCGTTCTGGCCCGTCTGCCTATCGATCCCAATGTTGCTGCCTGCTATGACAGCGGCAAGATGGAGACTGTGAACACCGATGCTGTGGCAGGCGTGATTGAAGCGGTTAAGAACGCCCAATAATAGTTTCAAAAAAGACTGTTAAAAAGTAAGCACATCCCCGTGGACGGAAAGGAAGATTGTGCGAAGGAAACCCATCAGGGGCGCCTTTCACATTCCATCAACCGACTTTTTCAGAAAAAAGTTCTGAAAAGACGCCCCGGCGGGGAGAAAAGACTTTTCCGACACGCTGAGACTGCCGCAGTCCATAATGGACTGCGGCAGATTTTATTTTTCCGGAGCAGAAGCCGGGGAAGAGAGTTTACCGAAGGGATTGCAGATACCGGGAAGTCCCCATTTGCCACCCCTTGAGAAAACTGTAAAGGAAGGTCATCATGTCCATTTTTCAAATGTTATATAAGTTACTGATTGGACCGTTGGAGCTGCTGTTTGAGGTGATTTTCTCGGTGGCAAACGGTTTTGTTCAGAATCCGGGTTTTGCCATTGTTTTCCTGAGCCTTGCCATGAACTTCCTGGTGCTGCCCCTTTACAAGCGGGCCGATGCCATGCAGGAGGAGCAGCGGCAGACAGAGGAAAAGCTGCGCCATTGGACCAGCCATATCAAAAAAACATTCCAGGGCGACGAGCGGTATATGATTATGCAGACCTACTACCGCCAGAACCACTATAAGCCCACGGATGCCCTGAAGGGAACTACTTCTCTGCTGTTGGAAATTCCGTTCTTTATGGCAGCCTATAATTTCCTGTCCGGTCTGCGGCTGCTGGATGGCATTTCCTTCGGTCCAATCCAAAATTTGGGTGCCCCGGATGCCATGCTGATGATTGCGGGAGTGGGCATCAACATTCTGCCCATTGCCATGACGGTCATCAATCTGATTTCCGGTGCTATTTACACCAAGGGAATGTCCTTGAGAAGTAAAATCCAGCTTTATGGCATGGCCCTGATTTTCCTGGTGCTGCTCTATGATTCCCCCTCGGGCCTGGTGTTCTACTGGACCCTGAACAATCTGTTCTCCCTCTGTAAGAACATTTTTATGAAGCTCAAGAACCCCAAAAAGGTTCTGGGTTTCCTGTTTTCTTTTGTTGGCCTCCTGGGCCTGGGATACGTTCTGCTGGTTCATCCCATGGCGAGCCGCCGTGCACAGGTCATGACCATTGGGGCCCTGTTGTGCCTGCAGCTGCCTCTGGCGGCGGTTTTCGCTTCGGAACACCGCAAGCCCCAGCCGGAGCCTCAAATCACCGGGAAGGACTATGCGGGCTTCTTCCTGGGCGGTATGTTCCTTACGGTGCTTACCGGTCTGCTGATTCCGTCCGGGGTGATTAAGACCTCTCCCGAGGAATTTATTCGGGGGGCCACGGCTTCCAACCCGCTGATGTATGTGGGCAGTGCCTTCCTGCTGGCTGCGGGTACCTTCCTGGTGTGGTTCGGCATTTTTTATCTGCTGGCAAATCCCAGCGGTAAAAAGATTATGGGCCTGGCTGTCTGGATTTTCTCCGGCGTGGCCCTGGTGGACTATATGTTCTTCGGGACGGATTACGGCAATCTTTCCTTTACCCTCAAATATGATGTATTCCCTGTGTTTTCCGCCAAAGCCCAGCTGCTGAATCTGCTGGTGATTTTGGCAGCTGCGGCAGTGCTGTTTTTCATTTGGAGGAAAAGAGAGCAGCTGGCCCGGGCGGTCTATTTGACTGCGGGCCTTGCGTTGGTGGTCATGTCTGTTCACAATCTCTATACCGCCAATTCTGTGCTTTCCCAGATTGTCAGCAGCGGTGCCGCTTGCGACGAGGAGGAACCCAGCCTGCCCCTCAGCAAAGACGGCGAAAACGTGGTGGTCCTGATGATGGACCGTGCCATCTCCGCATATCTGCCCTACCTGTTCCAGGAGAACCCGGTGCTCCAGGAGCAGTTTGCGGGATTTACCTATTATCCCAACACAGTTTCTTTCGGCCCCTATACCAATATGGGAATTCCGGCACTCTTCGGCGGCTATGAATACACTCCCGAGGAGATGAACCGCCGGAATCAGGAGCGGCTGGTGGATAAGCACAATGAAGCCCTCAAAGTCATGCCGGTGCTGTTTGACCAGGCGGGCTATACCGTTACCGTCTGCGACCCCAGCTATGCGGGCTACCACTTCGTCCCAGACCTCCATATCTATGATGACTATCCCGATATCCGCACCTTCAATATCGAGCGGCGGTACGGCCCTGTGGCCTTTGAGGCCGATGGAAAAGCCAGCTATAATCTGGAACGAAACTTCTTCTGCTACAGCCTCTTCAAAATTGCCCCTGTGACATTGCAGCCTGTGCTCTACGCCCGGGGCACCTACAATGAAGCAGATGTACTCTTTGCGAATAATGCCGACCCTATGTACACAGGACAAATCCAGGAGGGAATGTCCAAGGCCTACGGTCTGGATGAGAACTATGCAGCCTTCCATGCCATGCTGGAAAAGCTGCCGGAGCTTACCCAGATTCAGGATTCTGAGGAGAACACCTTCCTGATGATGACGAACTCCACCACCCACGACCCGGTGCTGCTGAAGGTGCCGGAATACGAGCCTGCTATGGTTGTGGATAATACGGAGTACGACGCAGCACACATGGAGCGTTTTACCTGCAACGGGGTAACCTTGAGAATGGAAAATGCAGAGCAGATGATGCACTACCAGATCAATATGGCTGCCATGATCCAGGTGGGCCACTGGCTGGACTATCTTCGGGAAATGGGCGTTTATGACAACACCCGAATCATCATCGCAGCGGACCATGGCTTCCGCCTGGGGCAGCTGGATGCCCTGAATACCCCTGGCCCGGATGGCCTGGATCTTATGTTCTTTAACCCGCTGCTCATGGTGAAGGACTTTAACAGCAATGAGTTTACCACGAGTCAGACCTTCATGACCAATGCGGATGTGCCGACATTGGCGATGGATGGACAGATTGCAAACCCGGTGAATCCCTTTACCGGCAAACCTATCAATAGTGAGCCTAAGTTTGCACCGGAGCTGCATCTCTTCTTGTCCACGGAATCCAACGTTGCAGAGAACAACGGAAAGACCTTCCTGCCTGGCAGATGGATTGGTTTCCACGGAAACCTTTATGATGAAAACAACTGGCGCAATATAGAAGATCCCAATGGAAATTCCTGAGCGACTGACGATGGATGAAAAAAGCCGGGGCTGTATCCCAAGAGATACAGCTCCGGCTTTCGTATGATATGCAAGTAGCTGCAAATGCCACGGAAGGCTCTGAACGCGGCTTCTGGACGGATATTTGCGACTTGCTGTAATTTCTTATATGGACGAGAAAGACACAGCAGAAGAACTCTGTGAGCGTCTCAGAAAAATGAAGGCTCTGCCTAAGGGCAGAGCCTCTGATCTGTATTAAAGCGTGTGCCCCAGCAGATACCAGAGCACCAGCACCATACCCACAGCGGGAAGATACCCAATGAGGGAGGTTTCGGAAATACTGATTGCAAAGAATCCAAAATGCTCAATCAGCAGGAACAGGGCGCACAGAAGCACAGTTGTGAATACCGCCTTCGTGAGCTGCTTGCCGATGGCATTGGAGAAGAAAAACGCATAGATGCCGCCGAAAATGGGGTTGATGGCTGTAAGTACCAGGCCCAGAAGAACATTCAGAACACCGACCAGCAGCATGGCGATCAGCACGCCCAGAAGAATCATGGGAGCATAGTCCACCAGCACATCCGGCAGGAAGGTGTTAAATGCCCAGTTTGCCACCAGGTAAAGTCCCATGGACAGTACGACTGTGACGAAACGGTAGAGAAACCAGTCAAGCACATTGCCGCCCTGCGGGATAAAGGTATCCAGAAGATTCACCAGGAACGCCAGAATCAGCAGAGGTAAAATGCGGGCGCAGAGCAGAGGAATCGGAGTCCCCTGAAAAGGCTGAAAAACCAGCATATCTTCTGTCAGAGTGACACAGGGCAGGGGAGAGAGAAAATCCTCCAGATTCCAGGGGCGGAAGGTGTAGATAGCAATGGTAGTAATGTAGATAAACAGAATCGCCATTGCGGAAGATACAGAGTGATTGAGACTGGAACGCTTTCCCAGAAACACTCGCCCCAGAACGCCCAAAATCAGCAGTCCCAGGATAAACAGGGACAGATAAGGGAGCAGCTCACGCAGTTGGGCCTGAAAGGGAATCTGAGAGATTAGCTCAGTTAGAATCGCATTCATAGAAGTACCTTTCAATGAATCCCCTTTGGGGAAATGGAAAAGCCGCCGCCAAAAATGGCGGCGGCTAGAAAATGCTGTAGTAAGATTAAATTACTTAATCTCAGCCTCAGCGCCAGCTTCCTTCAGCTCAGCGACCAGCTTCTCAGCGTCTTCCTTGGAGATAGCTTCCTTCAGGGTCTTGGGGCAGTTGTCAACCAGATCCTTAGCGTCCTTCAGGCCCAGGCCGGTAGCAGCACGGACAACCTTGATAACGCCCAGCTTGGAAGCGCCGGCGCTCTTCAGGATAACGTCGAACTCGGTCTTCTCCTCAGCAGCCTCAGCAGCGCCAGCAGCGGGTGCAGCGACAGCAGCAGCAGCGGCGGAAACGCCGAAAACATCCTCCAGAGTGTGAACCAGCTCGGACAGCTCCAGAACGGTCAGGCTCTTGACTTCCTCAACGAGAGCAGTGATCTTTTCACTAGCCATGGTAATAATCCTCCTAATAGTTAAAAAGTAAGTGGGGTTGTGGTTTTACGAACAGATTAGGCTTCTGCTTCTGCAGGAGCGCCGCCGTCCTTCTGCATCCGGATCTGATCCAGGACGAAGGCCAGGCTGGAGATAGGAGCCAGGAAGGTACCCAGGACAGATGCAACCAGAGCATTCTTGCTGGGCAGCTCGCCGAAGCCGTTGAGCTCAGCAACGGACAGGACGGAACCCTCAACAATACCACCCTTGATGGCGATCTTGCAGGTCTTGTTCTTCTTGGCAAACTCGCAAACGATACGAGCAGGGGCGATGGGGTCGCCGGTGGTGGAAGCCATAGCGGTAGTGCCGTGCAGAACCTCACCGAAATCATAACCAGCGTTCTTGCTGGCGAAATTGGTCAGAGTGTTCTTAACAACGGAGTACTCAACACCGGCCTCACGGAACTGCTTACGCAGCTCGGTATCCTGAGCGACAGTGATGCCCTTGTAGTCAACAAAGACTACGGAAGTAGCGTTCTGGATTTTACCAGTCAGCTCTTCGACAACTGCCTTCTTGCTCTCAAGAACCTTAGCGTTAGGCATAATTTTCACCTCCGAAAAATAAAAAATGTCTTCCTGCCAGAAGACAGAAAGACACGCAGAAAAATCATATCAGCGCACCTCGGCAGGTCTTAATGTTTAACACAGCCTGCTGTCTTTGGCAACTCCTAGATAATACCACAGGAAGTCTATTTTGTCAACCTCTTTTTGCAAAATTTTTCTCGACTTCGAATTTACAATGGCTCAGCTGTCAGAATATACAGCAGGGGAGTTCTATTTGTCTGAAAAAGGGAATATAGAAAGGGCTTTGATATCCGCCAGTGTGATTATAAAAGTTTAGCGAAGCTCTCCTATGTAGTTGACTTAAAGGAATGACACATGATAAAATAGGCAAAAGGTTGGTGAGAATCTCATGCAGGCAGATAAATTCAGAAAAAAGAAGCAGATCTTTCATATCCTGAACATAATAATTACTTTGAGCATTATCGCTCTTTCGGGGCTGAGTATTTACATTGCCTACCAGGCAAAGAATGACAAAAGCGGTACGTTGTTCGGCATCCTGAGCTGCGTTTTCGGCGGGATGGCTCTTATTTTAGGTGCGCTTCTGCCCTCAAAAGAAAAGAATGTATATTTGTCAGACGGTACAAAGAAAACGCTGGTTGCTCTAAACGTCCTTTTAAACAACTCCTGCCCATCTTCTTCCATTATGGGGAAAAATCAGCTGTACCGTTCCTGGAACTATACGGGAATGGTAATACTCAGCATATTTATGATTATCTTCAATGTATTCGCTGCTTGGCTTGCGGTTATTAACGAATATTCCGCCGCACCATGTATCGGCCTGGTTGTTTTCTGGCTGCTTCTGGATGTGGGGGCCGGATTCTGGACATACTATGATGCTGTCTGTACCGGCTTTGACGAAGAATGTGGTATATCTCCCATAGAGTGCGGGAAAAAGGCCATCCGCGGCATTGCCAA
Source organism: Oscillospiraceae bacterium (assembly GCA_020025615.1). GTDB lineage: Bacteria > Bacillota > Clostridia > Oscillospirales > Oscillospiraceae > Faecousia. Next base: position 38,284 of record JAHHRT010000001.1, read on the forward strand.
AAGCACGCTGATTATCTTTGTGATTTTAGGTTCCGCATCGATTATCTCTTATTTCACAACCGAAGCGCAGCATAAACCTGCGGTAGATATGAGCAAAATCCATAAAGAGATTGACGAAGCGATGGATCAACTCAATCAGCTGGATGCTGACGACTTTTTCGAGCACGAGGAATATGACAGCGTAAGCAATGCGGTTCTTAGTCTGAAAGGAATCTACGGCGATACCAAGTATTACTATATGCTGCGGTATACTGACTCCAATGGGCTTAACATCATTTCATGGACGGATGAATCCGATAAAATTTACGTGGACAGCTATGAATGTAATGAGGACGGCAGCGTGGTGAATAGACTATCCTTCGCTTCCAGCACCATTACAAAAGCCGACGTTGAGGGAAAGCAGGACGGAGTTGTAGAGTAAATTTCCGAAAGGCGAAAAGGACCTGCTGAAAAAAAGCTCACAAAAAGGCGGATAAGCATCTCTGCAAAGAGTTGATTACCCGCCTTTATTTACGTTAAACTCTTATGATAGACCCGAAAAAATCCCCGAAAGCAATGCTTTCGGGGATTTTGCAATCATATCAATTACAGATACTTAGCAGTGGAGACCTTGACGCCGGGGCCCATGGTGGAAGCGACGGTGCAGGACTTGATATACTGGCCCTTAGCAGCTGCGGGCTTAGCCTTAACAACAGCAGAAACCAGAGTATCCATGTTCTGGGTCAGCTTCTCAGTGCCGAAGGAAACCTTGCCGATGGGGCAGTGGATGATGTTGGTCTTGTCCAGACGGTACTCGACCTTACCAGCCTTAATTTCCTTGACAGCAGCAGCGACGTTGGGGGTCACGGTGCCAGCCTTGGGGGAGGGCATCAGACCCTTGGGGCCCAGAACCTTACCAAGACGGCCAACAATGCCCATCATGTCGGGGGAAGCAACGACGACATCGAAGTCAAACCAGTTTTCCTTGGTGATCTTCTCAACCAGCTCCATGCCGCCGACATAGTCAGCGCCAGCAGCCTTAGCCTCGTCGAGCTTTGCGTCCTTAGCGAACACCAGGACCTTGCGGGTCTTGCCGGTGCCGTTGGGCAGAACGACAGCGCCGCGGACCTGCTGGTCAGCGTGACGGGAGTCGACACCCAGCTTGATGTGCAGCTCGACGGTCTCGTCGAACTTAGCGGAAGCGCCCTTCACAACCAGATCCAGGGCTTCGTTGGGATCATACTGAACGGAGCGGTCAATCAGCTTGGCGCTCTCCTGGTACTTTTTACCTCTAAACAATGTAATTTTCCTCCTTATAGTGGTGATGCGGAAAAATCCTCCCACATTTCCGGCAGAACAGCCGGATTAGCAAATATCAATCGACGACAGTGACGCCCATGGAGCGGCAGGTACCAGCGACCTGGCTCTCAGCAGCTTCCAGAGAAGAGACGTTCAGGTCGGGCATCTTGGTCTTAGCGATCTCGGTGATCTGAGCCTTGGTGATGGTGCCAACCTTGGTCTTGTTGGGGACGCCGGAACCCTTCTCCAGACCGATTGCCTTGGTAATCAGCAGGGGGGTAGGAGGAGTCTTGGTGATAAAGGTGAAGCTGCGGTCAGCATAAACAGTGATGACGACAGGAATCTTGTAGCCCTCCATGTCCTTGGTGCGGGCATTGAACTCCTTAATGAAAGCAGCGATGTTAACGCCGTGCTGACCCAGAGCAGGGCCAACGGGGGGAGAAGCAGTTGCCTTAGCGGCGTTGATCTGAAGCTTGATAATGCCAGTGACTTTCTGTGCCATATTAAGCACCTCCTGAATAAAATGTGGTAATTATGCGCTACGCGCACTTCTTTCGGGGTTTTCACCCCTCCCACGGTCTGGCCGGATGAACCGACCCGATGCGTTTATTGGGAAATGACCTCGATCTGATCGAGTTCAAACTCGACAGTGGTCTCTCGACCGAACATGGATACCACCACGTTGACCGAGTTGTTTTCGACCTCGATGCTCTCTACAGTGCCGGTAAAGGAGCTGAGAGGACCGTCCAGAATCCGAACGGTATCACCGACAGCATAGTTGACGATGATTTCCTTCTTCTCAACGCCCATGGCGTAGACTTCTTCATCGGTAAGGGGAGTGGGGTCGTTGCTGGAGGACCCGACAAAGCCGGTTACTCCACGGACGTTCCGGATCACATGCCAGGTGTCATCACTGTAAATCATCTTCACCAGCACATAGCCGGGGAAAACCTTGCGATCATAAGTCTTGCTTGCGCCGGACTCAGTGATCTCGGTAACGGTCTCCAGAGGAATGGAAACTGCCAGGATCTGATCCTGAAGATGCCGAGACTCAACTGTTTTTTCAATCGTAGCCTTTACAGTGTTTTCATAACCGGAATAGGTATGCACCACATACCATCTTGCAGTTTCTGCCATATCACGTACCCTTAGTGGAAGACGCTGATAAGAGCATCAATGCCGACCTGAGCGACAAAGTCGAACAGCCAGATGAAGATGCCAACAACGACGACACAAGCGACGACAATGGCGGTGTTCTTCAGCACCTGCTGGGGAGTGGGCCATACGACCTTCTTGAGTTCGCTTTTCAGCTCACGAAGATACTTGCAGACCTTGCCCCAGGTTCTCTTGAACCAGTTTTGCTTTTTGACTTCTGCCATGATGGGGCTCCTCCTTACTTGGTCTCAGTGTGAACGGTGTGCTTCTTGCAGAATCTGCAATACTTCTTCATCTCGAGACGGTCAGGGTCGTTCTTCTTGTTCTTCATGGTGTTGTAGTTTCTCTGCTTGCACTCAGAGCATCTCAAAGTGACTTTAACGCGCATTACGGCACCTCCTTAAATAATTGCCTCCCTGTATCACCCCGGCTATGAAAAATTTATAGGAAGCGGGAACTACAAATGGACCGCTCCGGGGCTGAAAAAGCGCAGAAAAAAAGCCCTTTTTCACAGGTAAAGTCATTCTATCACAGGGGTGGACAGTTGTCAATAAGATTTTCCTTTATTTTTTGCGGGTTTTGTAGTACAATGGGGAAAACTTCACAGGGAGGGCATCATTATGAGAATCATGGGAATTGATTACGGCGACGCACGCACCGGCGTAGCAATTTCGGACCTGCTTTGCTCTATTGTCGGGTCTGCCACGGTGGTTCCCAGCCGAAATCGGGACAAGGCCATTGCGGACATCGTTCGTCTGGCAAAGGAAAATGAAGTGGGGCAGATTGTGGTCGGCCTGCCTAAGAATATGGATGGTACAGAAGGGGCTCGGGCAGAGCTGTGCCGGGAGTTTGCCAAGTCCTTGGAAGAGGCTGCCGGACTGCCGGTTGCCATGTGGGACGAGCGCAGAACCACGGTAGAGGCCCACAATATTCTTTCTCAGCACAATTACCACGGTCAGAAGCGGAAGAATACGGTGGATGCAGTGGCAGCGTCCCTCATCCTGGAGGGATATTTGGCATTTCGCAGCCGCTGAACCGAAAATTTTCTGATTTTGTATCCCCGTAAGGGGCTTACAGCGGTTCTAAAGGTATGATACAATGTGGGCGGTTGAGAGAGCCGACGCCCATCGGCATCTCCTTCTGTCAGATTCTGTCTGAAAAAATAGGACACACCGGGTGCAGTCCCTTAGCCCGGTGTGTCTTGTTGCATCTATGGGGAAAACAGAGGGCAGGCGTATCCCGGCGGCGGGATACGCCTGTTATAAATTGTAAAATGTGCAGAAATCATCCCCCAGGGGGGCTTGCATCGAGGCTTTTCCTGTGGTAATCTCAGAGCGTACAGAGATATCCTTCTCAACGAACATTTGATACCCAGTGGGCGCATTGCAAAACGCAGTGCGCCCACTGGCTTTTTATTTTTTTCGAAACACTTCACTGACTCCCACGAGGATCAGCACCGCGCCCATGGCCTTCTTTAAGTGGGCAGGGTTGATGATCTGACTGAGCCAGGAAAAGATCCCTGCGGCCATACAGCCGAAGAACACCGCCGGAAGAATTTGCTTCCAGGGAATCTGCCCCCGGCGGAGTATACAGGAAAGCAGAGCCGCCGGAAAAAAGAACAGAAGGCTGATGCCGCGCGCGGTGCCTGCATCCATGCCCACGGCCAGGGTGAGCCACAGAATCAGCAGACTGCCGCCGCCGACTCCTAGCCCGGAGAGTGTTCCCAGAACGGCTCCTGCCAGAGCAGCAATCCAGGGCGAGCCTAAGTCCAAAGCATCCGCACTCCTCCCCAGAGAATCAGACCCCCCAGAATCCGATGGAGCCACAGGGCTGGAATCTGCTTTCCCAGCTTTGCCGCCAGAATTCCGCCGGCAAGACTTCCTGCAAGATAGGGAAGGGCCGGTTTCCAGGGCAGTGGGCCCGCTGTCTGCCAGAGGGACACCAGGCAGATGGGCAGCATAATCCGTATGGAGGCAGGGAAAATCTGGTCATCGGGAATATCACACAGCCGGCCCAGCATAGGCACCAGCACCATGCCGCCTCCGGCACCGAAAAATCCGTTCACAGCTCCGGCGCAGAGCCCGGACAGGGACGGACCATATATGGAAGTTTTACGCAAAAAACCATCTCCTGTGGAAAGTTTATCCACGGGAGATGGTTTTATACCTATTTAGGGAATGGGACGATAGGTCCCGTTTTCGATGGCATAGCCATAGCCGGGGCGGGGCTGCCAGGCATAGCGGCTTTTGCCCTCCTGGGGAAACAGATGGGCCATCACGGCAGCAATGACGCCGCCATGGGTGATGACCACTGTGTTTTCCTCCTGCTGCAAAAGGGGTTCCAGTGCGTCCAGAACCCGCTTGGTCATGGCGTTTCCGCTCTCACCCTCCGGCGGGACGTTGGCGTCGTTGTCTCCGGAAATCCAATCCTGGTAGTCCTGCCGTTCCTTGAGGTCATCATAGCTGTGCATTTCAAAAACGCCAAAGTCAATCTCACGGAACCTGGAATCCTGGGTGTGGGGAACGTCTCCAAAAAGCAGAGACAGGGTTTCTTCGGTTCGGACCATGCCGCTGGTGAGGAATCGGGCAGGGGGGAGGTGATAGGAAAGCTCCTTGAGAGCCAGTCTTCCGGCCTCAGACAGGGGCAAATCTGTACTGCCGCAGTAGAGATGCCTGTCGTTTGCCTCGGTTCTGCCGTGGCGAATCAGATAGACGGCACTCATTTCAACTTCTGCTCCAATCCGCAGAAGATTCGGGTCACAGAACTTGCTTCCCGGGACAGGTACTGACAGAGCTTTCCGGTGAGGTTGCGCCACTGACGCATCTCTGCTTCCAGAGGGACTACGCCGCAGGAAAGGTCCATGCAGATCAGCACACTGTGCCGCCAGTCTTCCCAATGCTTCTTAAAATACAGAATGGGGTCTACATCCGCACGGATGCAGGCCAGAACAAATTCTTCAATGTGATTGATGCAGGGCTTGGTGAAGTCGATTTCACAGCCCTGGCAGGTGAATACATCCGTATCCTGAATGGAATGTTTCTCCTTGGCGTAGTCCAGTTTTCCCTGGTATGCGCCGCCAATGATTAAGTCCATAGTAATCTCCTTAAAGTACAGCCAGCACGGCAACAGCAGCCAGCTCGCCAATGGTGAGGGAATAGCCGGAAATATCTCCGTTCATTCCCTGTAGGGAACGGTAGCCCTTTCTGAGGGCCAGGGCATGGCCCACGGCACAGCCCACACAGCCAAAGCCCAGTTTTCCGAAGCATACAAAACCCAGAATCAGCAGCAGGGCCAGCAGGCTCCACAGGAAGACCAGGTTTCCGACGTTCTTCTTCTGACCGGAATACTGGCTGGTGGACATGGTGGGCAGAGTGCTGACTGCAATGGCAGAGCAGCACCGACTGATTGCAGGAATCAGAATCAGCACCCAAAGATTCACATCCAGGGATGCACAGAGGGCAAATTGAGAGAGCATCAGCAGAATACAGCCGATGACCGCAAAGGAACCCACATGGGAGTCCTTGAGGATGGCCCGCCGCTTGTCAAGATCCCGGCAGGAGCCCACCGCATCGGTAACATCCATAAAGCCATCCAGATGGATGAATCCTGTGAGCAAAAAGGGAACGACGGTGAGAACCAGTCCGGTGACCAGAGAATTCAGCCCCAGCCAGCGGCACAGCCATCCGGCGGCGGCCCAGATAGCACCGATTTCCAGGCCAATCAGGGGGAGAAACAGCAGCATTTTGCTCCGGGCCTTTTCCTCCCACACATGGCAGGGGAAGGGGATGGAGCAGAACATGGACTGGCACATGGCAAAGGCACAGAAAAAGTTCCTCATACCAGCACATCTCCCTTGTAGACACAGATATTTCCGGCGCAGACCTCCAGAACGGTGTCGCTGACCTGGGCCAGATTCCGGTCGATATCTGCAAGACACTTGCGGTAGACTTCGGTGACTTCGTCGTACCGGGCGGCATCGGAATAGATGTAGTCGCTGACAATCACTAAGTTGTTTACAGCCTTTGCAAAAGTCACCAGGTCGTCGGCACAGCGCTGGGCGGCTTTCACGTCCATCTCACAGCTGGTGGGGTCCGGGAACAGCTCGTTTAGCAGCAGAGCTGTGGCGCTGTCCAGCAGAAAGGTGCCATTGGGATCCACACGGTCCAGGCAGGAGAGAATATTTCTTCCGCACTCCACGGTTTCGAATCCCAGACCGGCCCGGTCTGCAACGTGATTTTTGATTCGTTCGTGATCTTCCTCGTCACAGGGAATCATAGTGGCGATGTAGTAGTGAGGCTTACCCTTAGCCATGGCAACAGCCAAATCCTGCGCCAGGGAGGATTTTCCGTTTTTGGCTCCGCCTGTAATGAAAATAGTCATGAATTGTCACGCTCCACGGTGAATTTGTCGCCCTGCCGAATCTCGTCCAGATAGCCGTCGTCAATGCCGGCCTGGTCGAAGGTTGCCATGTCGTTGATAATGGCGCAGGCGGCATCCAGAATTTGGAAGGCAATGGGACATCCGCTGCCTTCGCCCAGACGCATCCCCAGCAGGAGAATGGGTTCCAGCCCCAGCTCCTCCATGGCAAGGCGGTAGCCGATTTCAAAAGATGCATGGCTGGGAATCAGATAGGCCTTCACGTTGGGGCAGAGCCGGGCGGCGCAGAGTGCTGCCACCACGGAGATAAAGCCGTCAATCACCACGGGACGGTGGGTGGCGGCGGCCCCCAGAAATGCACCGCACATTGCAGCAATGTCAAAGCCGCCCACCTTACTCAGCACATCCACCACATCGGCAGGATTCGGCTGATTTACAGCGATGGCTTTTTGAATGACTTCCTTTTTTCGCTGGAAGCCCGCATCGGTGATCCCGCCGCCTCTGCCGGTCACGTCTTCTACAGAGACACCCAGCAGCACGGAGAGAACCGCGGAAGAGGTGGTGGTATTGCCAATCCCCATTTCCCCGATGCCGATGGCATCCGCTTCGGTCTGCATGGCAAGCTCTGCGCCGGTGAGCAGGGCAGTCATAGCCTGCTCCCGGGTCATTGCGGGGCCGTTTGCGATATTTTGGGTGCCGTAGGCGATTTTTTTGTTCAGCACCTTGGGTTCCTGAATGTCGGCGTTGACACCCACATCACAGACAGTGATGCCGCAGCCAAAGTGCTTGGCCAGAGTGGATGCGCCGGTTTTTGCCCGGGTCAGATTCACAGTCTGCATCAGGGTAACGGACTGGGGGGCGGAGGAAACGCCCTCTTCTACTACGCCGTTGTCGGCTGCGAACACCAGAAGATGGGGGTGCTCTACCCGATTCAGAGGCTTTCCGGTGATGCCTGCCAGCTGGATGGATAGCTCCTCCAGCCGCCCCAGGCTTCCGGGGGGCTTGGCAAGCTGTGCCTGCCGCTGTCTTGCCTGGTCCATGGCCTCCCGGTCGGCAGGAGCGATGGACGCAAGCAATGCTTGAAGATTCATAACAGATCCTCCAGTAAAGGATGCTCTTCCATCCAGTCCGAAGCGGGCTTTCGATTGGAAAGCCCAGCGGCCTGGGGAGAGAGCATCTGAATTTGATTTTGCAGCGGTGCCGTGGAAGCTGCCCCGTCATAAAGGCGAAGCGCCATGGAACCGTTGTTGTGTACATGGAAACGGTTGAAAACGCCCCCACAAGGGGTGCGAAATTTGGCGGCTTTGCCCCAGAAAAGCATGGGAAAAATCCACCAAATCAATCGATACTCAGATACGGATATTATAGCACAATTTCCGATGCACTGCAATGGCGATTTCTTGACAAGGCCCCGGAAATCGAGTATCCTATAGAAAAACAAATGGAAGGGATCTATGGTATGGAAGATCAGTATTTGATAGATTGCGCTGTGGCGGAGGGCTTTGCCGCTGCCGATGTCATTACCACGGACAAAATCGTATTTGATCCGTCATTTCGCCCCTACTGTGCAGAGAACATCTGCGGGCAGTATGATGCAAATTACACCTGCCCGACCTATTGCGGAACGCCCGAGGAGATGCGGCAGAGAATTATGGCCCACAAAAAGGCAATTGTGCTGCAAACCATCCATGAAGTTTCGGATTACTCCGATATGCCGGTGATTAAGCAGGCAAAAAAGACCCACAACCAGATGTCTCTGCGGCTGATGAAAAAGCTGCGGCAGGAGGGCTGTGACGGTTTCCTGGTAGGTGCCAGCGGATGCAGCCTCTGTTCTCCCTGCAAGATGAAGCTGGGGGAGCCCTGTACATTCCCGGATCAGCGGTATTCCTGCATGTCTGCCTACTGTATTTTTGTGCGTAAGCTGGCCCAGAGCTGCGGCATGGAGTACGACTGCGGAGAGGGCCTGCTGGCTTTCTTCGGTATGTATGTTTTTGACTGACGGTTCACTGCCCAGGGCATTTTCTGGATGATTTATAGCTATCATTCACAGAAGATTCATAAAAATTTCAAAATATCTGTGCATAAGGGAAATATTTTCTTCGGCACTTGACAGAAAAATGGCCCGGTGCTAGTATGAATACATCAAACAGAATAACGACAAGCGAAGTTCTTAGGGGAATGGCGCAAGCCTGCCGAAGGAGTAACACTCTCAGGCGTCTGGATTTTCAGATGGGGACTAGGAACGGATGTGGCTCTGGAGAATCTCAGAAATGAGTACCGAAGGTGCAAGGCGGATTTCCGCTGAATCTCTCAGGTAAAAGGACGGAGTGTTTTGGATGTTTTTTGATTTCCATGACTTTTTCTTCTTCGGAGCAGCAATCGCTGCCCCGTTATTTTTTTAGGAGGAAGAGAACATGAGCGCACAAATCGAGGGGATTCTGCTCCCCATTGCCCAGAACATCAACAATTATCTCTCCAACTACATCCTGGTAGCTTTGCTGCTGGGCGTTGGTATTTGGTACTCCTTCCAGACCCGGTTTGTCCAGATCCGGTGCTTTGGAGAGGGTATGAAGAAAACATTCGGCAATCTTTCCCTGAACGGCGGTAAGCAGAAGCAGGGCATGAGTTCTTTCCAGGCTCTGGCGACTGCCATTGCTGCCCAGGTAGGCACCGGCAATATCGTGGGTGCGGCAGGTGCCATTCTGACCGGCGGCCCCGGTGCCATCTTCTGGATGTGGCTCATCGCCTTCTTCGGTATGGCAACCATCTATGCCGAGGCAACCCTGGCCCTGAAGACCAGAGTGGTAGATGAGGACGGAAATGTTCATGGCGGCCCTGTCTACTACATCCGCACTGCATTCCACGGCGGCCTGGGTAAATTCCTGGCTGGATTCTTTGCCGTGGCAATTATTCTGGCCCTGGGCTTTATGGGCTGCATGGTGCAGGCAAACTCCATCGGCTCCACATTTGAGACTGCTTTTGGCATCCCCGGCTGGGTGATAGGCCTGATTCTGGTGGTCGTGTGTGCCATTATCTTCCTGGGCGGTGTTCATCGCCTGGCATCTGTGGTGGAAAAGCTGGTGCCCATCATGGCTGTGATTTTCCTGCTGGGCGGCCTGGGTATTCTCGTTGCCCGGTTCCGTTATCTGCCTCAGACCTTCGGCATGATCTTCCGCTATGCCTTCCAGCCCCAGGCCATTATCGGCGGCGGTCTGGGTTATGCCCTGAAAACCGCAGTCAGCCAGGGTGCAAAGCGGGGCCTGTTCTCCAACGAAGCCGGTATGGGCTCCACTCCTCACGCCCACGCCCAGGCCAATGTCTCCCATCCCCACGAGCAGGGTGTGGTTGCCATGGTCGGTGTGTTCATCGATACCTTTGTGGTTCTGACCCTCAATGCCCTGGTGATTATCGCCACCCTCTACACCCCCGACGGCCCTCTGGCTGCCTGCGGTGCAGCAGCTGCCAGCACCACCATCAACAAGACCAACCTGGCCCAGACTGCTTTCGGTGTGGTTATGGGTGAAAACCTGGGCGCAGCCTTTGTAGCAATCTGCCTGCTGTTCTTTGCATTCTCCACGGTCCTCAGCTGGAATATGTTTGGCAAAATCAATGTGGTCTATCTCTTCGGCAAGAAGGCAGCCCCCATCTACTCTGCCATTGCCCTGGTGTTCATCTTTGCAGGCACCCTGGCTTCCAACGACCTGGTGTGGGAGCTTACCGATATGTTCAACAACCTGATGGTGATTCCCAACTGCCTGGGACTGTTCGCCCTCACCGCTATGGTGAAGCAGTCCATGAAAGAGGCACACGAGCTCGCCAACCATCGATAACAAAAATCCGCCTGGTGCAAACCAGGCGGATCATTTTATTTACAGAGGGCCGACCACTGGCAGTCTCCGCAGATTTCCTCCCGCTTTCCGGGAAGGAGAATGTTTTCCTGTA
>JAHHRT010000010.1 GCA_020025615.1 Oscillospiraceae bacterium
GTTAGATATATTTCTGGGTGCCTACGTCAAAGACGCCCCGGGTGGTGAGCCGCAGGGTGGGAATGACCGGAAGGCTCATAAAGGACAGGGTCATAAAGGGGTCGATGTCCCGCCCCACGCCCAGGCTGTAGGCGGCTGCCTTGGCGTTTTCCAGAAGGGTGTTGACCTCCGGCAGGGGCTTTCCACTCATAAGACCTGCAATTTCCAGGGGCAGCTCTGCCAGAATCCGGCCCTTTTCCACCACCACAATACCGCCGTGGTTCTGGGTCACACGATTGGCGGCCAGGGCCATGTCCCGGTCGTTTTCACCGACACAGATAATATTGTGGCTGTCATGGGCCACAGAGGTAGCCACGGCGCCGGATTTCAGGCCATAGCCCTTGAGGTAGCCCACGCCGATGTGCCCGGTGTTTCTATGCCGCTCTACCACAGCCATTTTAAGAATGTCCTGGGTGACATCTACCTGCTGGGCATAGCCGGCATCCTGGGTGATGATCTGCCCGGGAACCATACCAATGACACCTCTGGGCCGGGATTCGGCAAAGTCAGAGGCAGTGAGGGCGGGCAGGTGGAAGGTATCGTGGGCGGCAGCGTCCAGGTGCTCCGGAATGTGGGGCAGGGGGAAGTCCGCAACCTGACCGTCGTGATACACCAGCTGGCCCCGCTTATAGACCTGCACCACATGGAAGTCCTTAAGATCTTCCACCACAGCGAAATCCGCAAGATAACCGGGGGCAATGGCACCGCGGTTATTGAGGAGGAAGTACCGGGCGGCATGATGACAGGCCACCTGGACCACTCGGATGGGGTCGGCACCCAGCCGGACGGCTTCCCGGCAGATATAGTCCATATGTCCCTTTTCCAGCAGGTCGCTGGGGTGCTTGTCGTCGGTGCAGAACATACAGCGGCTGTAGCACTTTTCGGATTTAATCAGGTCCACCAGGGCTTCCAGGTTCCGGGCGGCGGTTCCCTCACGGATCATCACGAACTGGCCCAGCTTCAGCTTTTCCATAGCGTCTTCCAGGTCTGCGCACTCGTGGTCGGAGTATACACCGGCGGCTACGTAAGCGTTGAGGTCATTGCCTCGAAGACCGGGGGCGTGACCGTCGATTTTCTTGTGGTGGGCCTGGGAAGCAACGATTTTCGATACGGTGCCGGGGTCCGAGGCGATGACGCCGGGGAAGTTCATCATTTCCGCCAGACCCAGGACACGGGGGTGGTCAAAGAAGCTGTCAATGTCCCGATAGTCCAGGTTTGCGCCGCTTTCATCCATAGGAGAGGCAGGAACGCAGGAGGGAATCATGAAGTGCACATCCACAGGAAGCTCCTGGGTGGCGCAGAGCATATAGTCAATGCCGTCGGTGCCCATGACGTTGGTGATCTCGTGGGGGTCGGTGATGACGGTGGTAGTACCGTGGGGCAGCACAGCCCGGGCAAATTCTGCCGGGGATACCAGGCTGGATTCCAGATGAATGTGGGCATCCAGGAAGCCGGGGCAGACGATCTTTCCGGTCATATCCACTTCCTGCTGTCCCTGATAGCTGCCGAGACCTGCCACCAGACCCTCTGCTACGGCAATATCACAGGTTTCCAGAGTGCCGGAAAATACATTGACGTAAGTTGCATTTTTGAGAACCAGATCTGCTTTTTCACGGCCTGCTGCCACGTCAATGACACGGCGTTTTTTCAGAAGTTTACGGCTGATCTTTCCAGACCAGGATTCGGTATGTCCCATAAGTAACCATCCTTTCCATATTTTTTTTATGATTCTACCATAGGAACAGAGAAATGTAAAATCCTATTTCTCTGAAAATCGAATTTTGACGAGGGCTTGCAAATGGAAAGAAAGTTGCTATAATAAAAAAGCATGTATCATGGCGGCAGTCTGTCCGCCGGAATTTCCTTTTTCGGAGGAGAATGTCTATGTCTATCCATTCTCGGCTGTTTCGCTATTGGTCCAGGAAACGACCGAAGGCTGTCACCCCTACAAAGCATATCGCGGTGGCATTTGCACTGATTATTTTAACGGGAGCCCTGCTGCTGACCTTACCTATTGCCTCCCGGGATGGCGTTTCCAGCGGGTTCCGCCCGGCGCTCTTTACGGCAACCTCTGCAACCTGCGTGACAGGCCTGGTGCTCTATGACACGTTTACCCAGTGGAGCGGATTCGGTCAGGGTGTCATTCTGGCTCTGATTGAAATCGGCGGCCTGGGCTTTATGTCCGCAGCTACCCTGGTGATTTTCTCCCTGCGCCGCAAAATCGGCCTGAAACAGCGGATGGTGATGGCCCAGGCGCTGAGCCTCAACGACCTGGAGGGCGTGGTGAGATTACAGCGGCTGGTGCTGTTCGGAAGCTTGGGCGTGGAGGGCATCGGTGCCCTGATTCTGATGCTTCGCTTCCTGCCGGAGATGGGCTTTGTCACGGCCCTTTGGTGGGGCGTGTTCCACTCCATCTCCGCATTCTGCAATGCAGGCTTTGACGTCTTTGGCTGCATCACCCCCGGGGCCAGCCTGATGGAGTTTCAGTCTGATCCCGTGGTGCTGCTGACATTGGCGGCGCTGATTGTGGTAGGCGGCCTGGGCTTCCTGGTTTGGGAAGACCTGGTAACCAAGCGGAAGTTTAAGAAGTTCAGCGTCTACACAAAACTGGTACTTCTTACTACCCTTGCGCTGATTCTCTCCGGCTGGGTGCTTACCTGCATCCTGGAGTGGAATAACCCAGATACCCTGGGCCCCATGTCTGTGGGGGATAAGCTCTTAAACGGTCTGTTCCAGTCTGTGACCCTGAGAACCGCCGGATTTGCTGCCATTGATGAGGGAAAGCTCACGGACAGCAGCAAGGCAGTTTCTATGGCCCTGATGCTGGTGGGCGGCTCCTCCGGCTCCACTGCCGGCGGCCTGAAAACCGTCACCTTTGTGGTGCTGCTGCTGTTTGTGGCGGCACGGGCCAGAGGACGGGAGACGGTCTGCGCCTTCAAGCGCACCATTCCCCAGCGGCAGGTGCTGGATGCCATGACCATCGGCCTGATTTTACTGATGCTTGCTATGTTCGGCGGTATCTTCATCAGTGCGACTTCTCCCGTTGGCTTTACCGATGCTCTGTTTGAAGCGGTGTCGGCGCTGGCAACCGTCGGCCTGACCGCAGGTGCAACCGGGGCTCTCAGTGTCCCGGCGCAGATTCTGATTATTCTATATATGTATTTCGGTCGGGTGGGTGTTCTCACCATCAGTCTTGGATTCTTAATGGGCAACCGGGCGGAGGAGCGGTATCAGTACGCCTCCACCAGCCTGCTCATCGGATAGGAGTTTTTATTATGAAGTCTTATATTGTAATTGGTTTGGGCCTGTTCGGCTCTTCTCTGGCAAAGAACCTGTGTAAGCTTGGGGCAGAAGTCCTGGCGATGGATGTTCACAGCGAGCTGGTTCAGCAAATCGCAAACGATGTGACCCACGCTGTGGTGGGTGACGGACAGGACAAGGAAGTCCTGAAGGCGCTGGGTGTGCGCAACTTTGACTGCGCCATCATCGCCATTGGTGAAGACCTGGCTGCCAGCGTCCTCACCACCATGAACTTAAAGGAGCTGGGCGTTCCCTACATCTTCTGCAAGGCTCGCAATGAGACCCATCGGAAGGTGCTGGAGAAGCTGGGCGTGGACCGGGTGGTGATTCCGGAGCAGGAGCACGCACAGCGGCTGGCCCGGACCCTTACCTCCAACAACGTTCTCGATTATATCGAGCTTTCCGATGACCACGGCATCCTGGAGCTGCCCGCCCCCAAGGCCTGGGTCGGACGGACCCTTAAGGACCTGAATGTCCGGGCAAAGCTGGGAATCAACATCATCGCAATTCAGAGCGACGGAAAGACCAATGTTTCCCCGGCGGCAGATTACTGCGTTGACCAGGGAGATGTGCTGGTTGTGCTGGGCGATACTTATTCCTTGGAGGCTGTGCAGAATCTGTGATGGAAGAGAGAATTACCTCCCGAAAGAACGGCTATTTGCAGCAGGTCCGCAAGCTTCTGACCTCCAAGAAGGAGCGGGAAAAGGCGGGCTTGTTTGTATCCGACGGAACCAAGCTGTTAGAAGAGGCTGTGCGGTATTTCCCAGGCCTGGATACGGTGATCCTCTCTGATGGGGTAGAAGCCCAGGTGCCGGACCATATTCGGACCATTCGGGTGCCCAAGGATGTCATGGAGTCCATTTCGCCTATGGAAACCCCTCAGGGAGCGCTGTTTGTCTGCCGTCTGCCGGAAAAATCGAATTTTGTACCCAAGCCCGGAATGATTCTTCTGGATGGCATCCAGGATCCGGGAAACTTAGGAACCATGCTTCGGACCGCAGATGCGCTGGATATTCCTGTGGCTCTGCTAGAGGGCTGCGCGGATCCCTATAGTCACAAGGTGGTCCGTTCCAGCATGGGAGCGGTATTTCGTACCCAGGTGGTGCAGACCACATGGGAAACCGCCGCTTCTGCCTGCCGGGCTGCCGGAATCCCGGTGGGCGTGACTGCTCTCAGCCCCCGGGCCAAGGACATCCGCCAGGCCAATGTGAAAGCCATGGCGGTGGTCATTGGAAGTGAGGGCCAGGGTGTCCGCCGGGAGATTTTGGATGCAGCGGATGCAGAACTGATTATCCCCATGAATCCCCACTGCGAGTCCCTGAATGCGGCGGCAGCAGCCACCATTGTCATGTGGCAGATGTCCCAGCAATGAGAGCTCCCCAGATGGGGAAGGAGAATATAAAAGACAGGTGATGGGCCTATGCTGGTACATTGGGTATGGCTTGCGCACCGTCCCAGTCTCAGCGACTGGCTGCGGTGGCAGATCTTACAGCAGTTTGGAGACCCGGAAAGTGTATATTATGCCGACAGCTACCAGAGTGTAGAGGGGCTTTCCCCTGAGGGACAGGCAAGTCTCCAGGACAAAAGCCTGGCTTCCTCGGAGAAAATTTTAGAGGACTGTCTCAACCAGCGGCTGCATATCCTGACCATCCAGGATGCCGCCTACCCGGAGCGGCTGCGGAACATCCCGGACCCTCCGCTGGTCCTCTATTATAAAGGGCAGGTGCCGGATTTGGAGGCCACTGCCGTCATCGGTGTGGTGGGAACCCGACAGGCGACCCCCTATGGCCTGACCGTAGCAAAGCGCATGGGCTACCAGATTGGAAAATGCGGCGGCATTGTGGTTTCGGGCATGGCCCGGGGCATTGATGCCATGGCTATGAGCGGCGGCCTCACCGGGGATGCCCCGGTGGTGGGCGTTCTGGGATGCGGCGTGGATATTGTTTATCCTGCCAGCAATCGGGCATTATTTTCTGATGTGGAGCGTTATGGCTGTATCCTATCGGAGTTTCCGCCGGGAACGCAGCCTGCCCGCTGGACCTTCCCCAGACGCAACCGGATTATCAGCGGCCTGAGCTGCGGTGTGCTGGTGGTGGAGGCCCCGGAAAAAAGCGGCGCTCTGATTACTGCCCGACTGGCGGCAGACCAGGGACGGGACGTATTTGTGGTTCCAGGGAACATTGATAACGAAGCCTGTGTAGGCAGCAATCGGCTGCTCCGGGACGGAGCCATTGCCGTGGGCTGCGGCTGGGATGTGCTCAGTGAGTATGAATCCCAGTTCCCGGGAAAGCTCCATGAAAGTGCCCGGAAAGTCCGGCTTACCGCGGACCCAAGCGAGGGAGAAAATACCTGCGCAAAGGTGGCGGAGACAGCGGAGCTTCCTCAAAATTCGAGGAAACCGGAAACCAATTCCAAGACCAAAAATCCAGGAAAATCCCGGACTTCTGCCAATTCATCGGAACAGGCGGAGAAGAAAATCGACAAAAAACCCATTGACAACCCGGCCTCTGCGCCGTATATTGACATAAATGAAATACTGTCTCAGTGCTCCTCTCAGGAAAAAGCCATTGTTTTGGCCCTGAAAGATGGGGAGAAGCTGGTGGACACAGTGATTGCCGACACCGGCCTTGGTGCCCGGGAAGTGCTTTCCAGCCTGACGATGCTGGAGATTCGGGGCATCCTGGAAAGGCTGCCCGGCAGACGCGTCGCCCTGCGACAGAAGTAATCATCGAAACGGAGAAAACCCATGGGTAAGAATCATTTGGTGATCGTGGAGTCACCCTCCAAGGCGAAAACCATTGGAAAATATTTAGGAAATGACTATGTGGTGAAGGCCAGCATGGGCCATCTCCGGGACCTGCCCAAGAGCAAGATGGGCGTGGACCTGGAGCATGATTTCACCCCCCAGTACCAGGCGGTGCGGGGAAAAGAAGACCTCATCAAGGAACTGAAAAAAGCCTCCAAGGAAGCGGATACCGTCTATCTGGCAACGGACCCTGACCGGGAGGGCGAAGCGATTTCCTGGCACTTAAAGGAGCTCCTGGAGCTGTCTGACGAGAAGGCCCACCGGGTGACCTTTAACGAGATCACTCAGAAGGTGGTACGGGAATCCATTGCCCACCCCCGGGACATTGACTATGATTTGGTGGATGCACAGCAGGCCCGGAGAATTTTAGACCGGATTGTGGGCTATGAGCTCTCCCCGCTGCTGTGGAAAAAGGTCCGCCGGGGCCTTTCCGCAGGCCGTGTTCAGTCCGTCGCCACCCGTTTGGTGGTAGACCGGGAGAATGAGATCCGTGCCTTTGAGCCCAGAGAATACTGGACGCTGGATGTGACCCTGAACCGAATCGGAAAGCCCGGTTCCTTCGTGGCGCATTACCACGGCGAGGACAAGAAGCGGGAGCTTGCCAACGAGGAAGAAACCCTGGCAGTGATTCGCGATATCACCGGGCAGGAGTTTACGGTTACCAATGTGAAAAAGGCAGAAAAGAAGCGCACCTCTGCGCCTCCCTTTACCACCTCTACCTTACAGCAGGAAGCATCCCGGAAGCTGGGCATGACGCCTAAGAAGACCATGATGATCGCCCAGCAGCTCTATGAAGGCGTGGATGTGGCAGGAGAGGGCACCATGGGTCTTATCACCTATATGCGTACCGACTCTCTGCGTCTGAGCGATGAAGCCATGGCTGCGGCTGCGGATTTCATCCAGTCCCGCTACGGAAAAGAATATTACTACGGCTCTTTCCATACCTTCAAGACCAAGGCCGGCGCCCAGGACGCCCACGAAGCCATCCGCCCCACCCATGTGGAGCTGGATCCCGAACGGGTTCGGAGCAGTCTGACACCGGATCAGTTCAAACTGTATAAGCTGGTGTGGAGCCGTTTTATGGCTTCCCAGATGGCAAACGCCATTTATGATACCGTGTCCATCGACACCCAGTGCGCCGGACACACCTTCCGCTCCACCCATCAGAGTATGCGCTTTGCAGGCTTCATTGCCGTCTATGAAGAGGGCAAGGATGACGAGACCGAGGCCGTTGGCTCTGCCCTGCCGGATTTGCAGGTAGGGGAGAAGACCACCCCCACGAAGATCGACAAGCAGCAGCACTTCACCCAGCCCCCCGCCCGGTACACCGAGGCTACCCTGGTCAAGGCCATGGAAGAAAAGGGCGTGGGCCGTCCTTCCACCTATGCAGCAACCGTCTCCACCATTCAGGACCGGGAGTATGTGGAAAAGCAGGATAAGCGCCTGATTCCCACTGCCCTGGGCGAAGTGGTTACGGGCCTGATGATGGAGCGCTTCGATGACATTATCGATGTGGAGTTCACCGCCAACATGGAAAACCAGCTGGACGAGGTGGAAGCCGGAAAGCGCAACTGGAAGGAACTGCTGGCAGACTTCTACAAGGGATTCAGCCAGGAGCTGAAGGATGCGGAAGTGGCCCTGGATGGCGTGCGTCTCAAGGTCCCCGAGGTGGAGACCGACGAGGTCTGTGAGCTGTGCGGTCGGAAGATGGTCATTAAGACCGGCCGATTCGGCAAGTTCCTGGCCTGCCCCGGTTTCCCGGACTGCCGCAACACCAAGCCCATTGTGGAGCGGATGCCCGGACGCTGCCCCCGTTGCGGCAGCGGACTGCTCAAGCGTAAATCTAAGCGCGGTTATCCCTACTACGCCTGTGAACGGGGCGCAGAGTGCGGCTTTATGACCTGGGATGTGCCCACTGCCGAGGATTGCCCGGAGTGCGGTCAGACCATGTTTAAGCGGTCCGGCAAGGGCCGGATGAAGCCCTTCTGTGTCAACGAAAAGTGCTCTCTGTTCCTTCCTGAGGATCAGCGGGGCTACTATAAGAAAAAGACCCAGGAGGAGGCTGCCCCCGGCGGTGAGACCAACCCCGAGGAAGTGACGGCAGAGGCACCCCAGGAGGAAAAGAAGCCTGCGGAAAAGAAGACTGCTGCCAAGAAGACCACCGCGAAGAAAACCGCAGCCAAGAAAACCGGGACGAAGAAGACCACAACCAAGAAGACCACAACCAAGAAGACTGCTGCCAAAAAGGCAGACAAAGATACAGAGGAGACCTAAGGTATGAAGGTAACAGTCATTGGCGCGGGCCTTGCAGGCTCGGAAGCTGCTTGGCAGCTGGCCCAGCGGGACATTCAGGTAGAGCTGTGGGAGATGAAGCCCCAGAAAATGAGCCCTGCCCACCACAGCCCGGATTTTGCTGAGCTGGTCTGCTCCAACTCCTTCCGCGGAGATCGGCTGGAAAATGCTGTGGGCCTGCTCAAAGAGGAGCTGCGGCGCTGCGGCAGCCTGATTATGGAATGTGCCGAGGCCACCAAGGTGGAGGCCGGCGGCTGCCTTGCTGTGGACCGTCAGGGCTTTTCTGCCCTGGTTACCCAGAAGCTTCGGGAACATCCCAACATTACGATCATCGAAAAAGAGGCAACTCAGGTCCCTGAGGGGCCCTGCATCGTTGCCAGCGGCCCCCTGACCTCTGATGCGCTCTCCAATGCCATCGGAGAATACTTCGGAGCCCAGTACCTCCACTTCTTCGATGCCGCTGCTCCGCTGGTGACCGCGGAGTCCATCGACATGGATTTGGCCTGGTGGCAGTCCCGGTATGACCGGGGCACCCCGGACTATATCAACTGTGCCATGGATCGGGAGGAGTACACCGCCTTTGTGGAAGCTCTGACCACCGCTGAGGAAGCGGAGGTTCACGGCTTTGAGGATAAGAACGTATTTGAGGGCTGTATGCCCGTGGAGGTCATGGGCCGTCGGGGATTTGACACCCTGCGGTACGGTCCTCTGAAGCCCGTGGGTCTTACGGACCCCAGAACCGGGAAGGAGCCCTATGCCGTTGTTCAGCTGCGGCAGGACAATGCGGCAAAGAGCGTCTTTAACCTGGTAGGCTTCCAGACCCATCTGAAATTCGGCGAACAGAAGCGGGTGTTCTCCATGATCCCCGCCCTGCGCAACGCAGAGTTTGTCCGCTACGGTGTGATGCACCAGAACACCTTCCTCCAGAGCCCCAAGCTGCTGGATCAGTACTATGCCGACCGCCGCAATCCCCTGGTTGCCTTTGCGGGACAGATGACCGGCGTAGAGGGGTATGTGGAATCCACCGCTTCCGGCTACCTGGCTGCAGTGGCTATGGCGGCAAAGGTTCAGGGAAAGCCCATTCCCGAATTCCCCCAGACCACAGCCATCGGTGCGCTGGGACTCTATGTGAGCCATGCCGGCATCGAGAACTTCCAGCCTATGAATATCAATTTCAGCATTATTGCTCCGCTGGAACAGCGGATTCGTAAAAAAGCAGAAAAAAATCTCGCAATCGCCCAGAGATCCCTGAAGGTGATCGAGGAACTGACTGCGGGTGGCATCTAACAGAAAGAGGTGGAGCAGATGAAAATTATTTTGGACGCCATGGGCGGCGATCTGGCCCCGGAGGCTCCCGTACTGGGTGCAATCGAAGCGGTAAAGGCCTATGGTCTGGAAATTATTCTGGTTGGTCGCGGTGAGGCCATTTTGAAGGTGCTGCGGGAACACGGCATTGACACCCTCCCGGAGGGAATGGAAATCTGCAATGCCGACGATGTGGTGGATATGCACGACGATCCCGCCTCTGTTATCCACAAGAGAAAGACCTCTTCCATGGTGGTGGGCCTCAAGATGCTGTCTGAGGGCCGGGGCGATGCCTTCGTTTCTGCCGGCTCCACCGGCGCACTGCTCACCGGCGCAACCTTGATTGTCCGCCGGGTTCGCGGAATTCGCCGGGCGGCTATGGGCCCCTCTGTGCCCAACAAGGCCGGCGGCAAGACTGTGATTCTGGACTGCGGCGCCAACGCAGAGTGCACCGCAGAGTTCCTTCTGCAGTTCGGTATCATCGGCTCCCTGTACGCAAAGAAGCAGATGGGGATTGAAAACCCCAAGATCGGCCTGCTCAACATCGGCACAGAAGACAGCAAGGGCACTGCCCTCCAGAAGGAGGCCCATGCCCTCCTCACCAAGGCAGGGGAGCAGGGGCTTCTGAACTTCGTGGGCAACGTGGAGGCCCGGGATGTACCTCTGGGCGCTGTGGACGTGGTGGTCTGCGACGGATTTTCCGGCAATGTGCTCCTGAAATCCATCGAGGGTACTGCCATGTTTATGGGCAGCCTGATGAAGGGAATGTTCAAGGAAAACCTGGGCACCAAAGCCGGCTACCTGCTGTGCAAGAAGGGGGTAGACCGGATCAAGAAGCTGATGGACTATCGGGAAATCGGCGGCACCCAGTTCCTGGGTATCTGCAAGCCTGTCATTAAGGCCCATGGCTCCTCCGATGCCCTGGCCTTCCAGAGCGCCATCAAGCAGGCTGCGGATGCAGCATCCTGTGATTTTGTCAGCGAGCTGGAGGAAAACCTGCAAAAGATTGCCAAGATAAAGGAGAATGAGATCAGTGATTAAAGACCTGGAAAACGCAATTGGCTATCACTTTCATAATATTTCTCTGCTGCAAAATGCTCTGACCCACTCCTCTTATGCCAACGAACGCTGGCATAACAGCCTGCTCAGCAATGAGCGCCTGGAGTTTTTGGGAGACAGTATTCTGGGTATGCTGGTGGCAGAGTATCTCTACCGAACCTTCCCGGACCGTCCTGAGGGAGACCTCACCCGGATGCGTGCAGATATGGTCTGTGAAAAGACCCTGGCCCGTGTTGCCAACCACATCGGCCTGGGCCAGCACCTGATGCTGGGCCACGGCGAGGAGCAGGGCGGCGGTCGGACACGGGATTCCATCCTGGCAGATGCCATGGAGTCCGTTATTGCTGCCTGCTTCCTGGATGGCGGAATGGCTGCCGCCGCCCAGTTTATCAAGAAGTTCATTTTGGTGGAAGTTCCTGTCCATCAGCTCCATAACGTGGACTATAAGACCAAGCTGCAAGAGCTGGTGCAGCAAAAGAAGAATCAGACCCTCAGCTATCGGCTCATCGGCCAGTCCGGCCCGGACCACGACAAGCACTTCGACGTGGAGGTTTCTCTCAACGACAAGGTCGTGGGTACCGGCAGTGGACGCAGCAAAAAGCGGGCAGAACAAGATGCTGCCCGGGCGGCAATTTCTCTTCTGTTCCCCCAGCAGGCGTGAGCGTAAACACATTCCGGCGGGAAGAAGATTCCTGCCGGAATTTACTTTTTTCACAAAAAATCGCCTGAAAATCCGGGAAATACCTGCCCCTAAATGGTAGTAATGACAGTATCTGTCTAAAAACATTGACAAAACGGCTCAAGTATTATAAAATTTGTAAATTGTGATGCCTTATAAGCGTATGCTTTTGAGATCAGATAGAAAACCGACAGCTGCTTGTGCGGCAATATATTCTGTAAGAGGGTATATGATATGGATTTAAATCTTAAATTGCAAGAGGTTTGCAGACAGTTTAGAATTAAAGATGAGTATCTGGGATATGAGACCATCCAGATGGGAAATGTCAACTGCACCTACAAAGTCAATTTCCGTCTGTCGGACGGAACCCCCAAGTCTTTCCTGGTTCAGAATGTCAACACCTATGCGTTCCGCAATCCTGTTGGACTGATGGAGAATATCGACAAGGTGACGGAGCATATTCGCAGAAAATGCCCCGAAAAGTTGTCCCTTCATTTCCACCACACCAGTGACCGGAAAACCTACGTGATCGACGGCGAAAATTTCTGGCGGATGAGCAATTTTATCCGCTCTGTTACTTACAATTCCGTGAAGGACCTTACCATTATCCGCAATGCGGGCAGTGCCTTCGGTGAGTTTCAGAATGAGCTGTCGGATTTCGACATCGGCCAGCTCACAGAGACCATTCCCAATTTCCACAATACCCGTAAGCGGTACGAATCTCTGGAAGCTTCTGTAAAGGCAGATCCCGTGGGCCGTGTGGCACAGGTTCAGGAGGAACTGGAATACCTCCTGTCTGTGAAGGATCAGGCCTGCACTCTGACCGATCTCCAGAAGGCAGGGCAGCTGCCCCTGCGGGTGACGCATAACGATACCAAAATTAACAATGTGCTGTTTGACCCCGAAGACGGTAGTGCCGTGGTGGTCATTGACCTCGACACGGTGATGCCTGGCCTGATGGGCCATGATTTTGGCGACGCCATCCGCTTTGCTGCGAATTACGTAGAAGAGGATTGCCCGGATGCAGAAAAGGCCGGTGTGGATCTGGATGTGTTTACGGCATTTGCCAGAGGCTTCCTGGAGAAGACGGCGCAGTCGATGACGGACAAAGAGGTAGAAACCCTGGCACTCAGCTGCTTCTGCCTGACCACAGAGCTGGCTGTCCGATTCCTGGATGACTACATACAGGGAGACCTTTACTTTAAGACCCGGGGGCCGGAACATAACCTGGTTCGTGCCCGCTGCCAGATTGCTCTGGCAAAGGATATGATCCGCAAGATGCCCCAGATGGAGAAGATTGTAAAAGACAGCGTTGCAGCTTCTGTTTAATACGCAAAATACCCGCAGTGATTTCAAACTGCGGGTATTTTTTGCTATTTTTGCTGGAAAACTAAACCTTGCGATACCCAGGACGTTGTGTTATAATAAAATGAACTATGGACTGATTTCAACAGAAAGAAGGGTGAATGTCCGATAGGACTGAGGCATATTCAGGTCGGACATTTTGAAAGGCAGATAATATGAGTTCTTCACAATACAGAAAATATAACACGGTGGCGATTTCCAGAATCGCACTGATTGTTCTCCTGGATGTTTTTGCAACGGCAGGATCTTTTTTCTGTGGCCTTTGGCTGCGATTTGATTTTCACTTTCAGCAGATTGATGCCTATTTCCTCAATGGCTTTGCCAGGAATATGGCGATTTGGTGTGCCATTACCGTGGGTGTCTTTGCAGTCTTTCGGCTCTACAACAGCATTTGGGCCTATGTGAGCACCCCGGAAGTCTTTAAGATTCTGGGAGCCTATGCAGTTCTTGCCGTCATCGGCATCACGGGAATCCATTTCTACGGTGTACTGCCCCTGCCTCGGGCCAGCTGCGTCATTGGCTTTGTGTTCAGCATGGTCTGCACGGTTTTCATCCGCTTTTCCTACCGGATGCTTCGCACCATGCAGATTCATGTCAGCCACATGACCCATGCAGCGGGAATCCCCAACGTGATGATCATCGGCGCCGGTGCTTCCGGTCTTGCCATTGCCAATGAGTGCGTCAACAGCAAGTACGTCCATGAGCACGTTTCCTGCATCATTGACGACAATCCTGCCAAACTCCATAAGCGGCTGTGCGGTGTGCCCATTGTGGGAAATCGGAAGGACATCCCCAAAATGGTCAAGAAATACCGCATCAGCAAGATCATCTTCGCCATTCCCAGCTGCTCCGCAGCGACTCGGAAGAACATCCTGGATATTTGCAGCAATACCGGCTGTGAGGTCCAGATTCTCCCCGGCATCTACCAGATGGTGAACGGTGAGGTGAGCGTCAGCAAGCTTCGGAAGGTAGATCCCCAGGATCTGCTGGGCCGGGATCCCATCAAGGTAAACCTGGATGAGATTATGGCCTACATCTCCGGCAAGGTTGTGATGGTTACCGGCGGCGGCGGCTCCATCGGCAGCGAGCTCTGCCGTCAGATTGCCCGGGCACACCCCAAGCAGCTGGTGATTTTTGATATTTACGAAAACAATGCCTACGACATTCAGATGGAGCTGCTTCACACCCATCCGGAGCTGGATCTCCAGGTGCTGATCGGTTCTGTCCGCAATGAATCCCGGGTGGAGCAGGTGATGTCCACGTATCGGCCGGACATTATCTTCCATGCGGCGGCCCATAAGCACGTGCCCCTGATGGAGACCAGCCCCAACGAGGCCATCAAGAACAATGTTTTCGGCACCTACAATATGGCGAAGGCGGCTTCCAAGTACGGTGCAAAGCGGTTTGTGCTGATCTCCACGGATAAGGCGGTGAACCCCACCAATATCATGGGCGCTTCCAAGCGGCTGTGTGAAATGGTGGTTCAGATGATGAATCGGGAGTCCGATACTGAGTTCGTTGCCGTGCGTTTCGGCAATGTTCTGGGCAGTAACGGCAGCGTCATTCCTCTGTTCAAAAAGCAGATTGAGGAAGGCGGCCCGGTGACTGTGACCCACCCTGACATTATCCGCTACTTTATGACCATTCCCGAGGCGGTAAGCCTGGTGCTCCAGGCTGGTGCCTATGCCCGGGGCGGCGAGATCTTCGTTCTCGACATGGGCGAGCCTGTGAAGATCGACACCATGGCAAGAAATATGATCCGCCTCAGCGGCTACGAGCCGGATGTGGATATTGCGGTGAAGTACACCGGCCTGCGGCCCGGTGAGAAGCTCTACGAGGAGCTGCTCATGAAGGAAGAGGGAATGCAGGAGACGGATAATAAACTCATCTACATTGGCAAACCCATTGAGATGGACGATGCCCTCTTTAAGGTGCAGCTGGCCCTGCTGTGGGATGCCTGTCAGGAAGAAACCGACCACATGAGAAAGATTGTGCAGGAGATTGTTCCCACATACCATCCTGTGGTCAACAAATAAGAATCAGATAACAATGAGGTGTGGTCTTATGTATCGAAACTACGGAAAGCGGCTCCTGGATTTGCTGCTGTCTGTCTGCGGAATCCTGGTGCTGCTGCCGGTGTATCTGGTCATTGCGGTGGCAATTGAAATAGATGATCCCGGCCCGGTGCTGTTTCGTCAGAAGAGAGTGGGTATCCATAAGACCCATTTCGAGATTATGAAATTCAGAACCATGAAGGTAGATACCCCTCGGGATACCCCTACCCACCTTCTCAAAAATCCGGACCAGTATATCACCCGGGTGGGACGGTTCCTCCGCAAGACCTCTCTGGATGAGCTGCCCCAGATTTTCCAGATTTTCACCGGTAAAATGGCGGTTATCGGTCCTCGCCCCGCCCTCTGGAACCAGTATGATCTTCTGGCTGAGCGGGACAAGTACGGTGCCAATGACATTCGTCCGGGCCTGACCGGCTGGGCTCAGATCAACGGTCGGGACGAGCTTCCCATTGATGTGAAGGCTCGGCTGGACGGAGAGTATACCGAAAAGCTCAGCTTCCTGTTTGACTGCCGGTGCTTCTTCGGCACCATTTTTGCAGTACTGCGCCACGATGGCGTGGTAGAGGGCGGAACAGGCAGCATGAACCAGAATGGAGGACAGGAGAAATGAAAATTCTGGTGGTGTGCCAGTACTATGCTCCGGAGCCTTTTCGAATCCCGGATATTTGCCAGGGCCTCCAAAAGCGGGGCCACAGCGTAACCGTGGTCACCGGAACCCCCAACTATCCTGAGGGTGAAATCTACCCCGGCTATGAAAACGGCGCCCATGGGGATGAGATTCTGGACGGTGTCCGGGTCCATCGCTGCCCCATTGCGCCCAGAAAGCAGGGAGCTGTCCATCGCTTCCTCAATTACTATAGCTTTGTCTTTGAAGCCAACCGCTATCTCCGGGGGCTCAAAGAGGACTTTGACGTGGTGTTTGTCAACCAGCTTTCCCCGGTGATGATGGCAGAGCCTGCCCTCGCCTGGGCAAAACGCCACGGGAAAAAATGTGTGCTCTACTGCCTGGACCTTTGGCCTGAAAGCCTGGTGGTGGGGGGCATCCAAAAGGGATCTCCCATCTACCGCTTCTTCCTGGGCGTTTCCAAGAGAATCTATCGGCGGGCGGATCGGATCCTGGTATCCTCTCATGGATTTTTGCCCTATTTTCAGGAGGTCCTGGGGATGGATCCGTCTCAAATCCGCTATCTTCCCCAGTATGCAGAGGAGCTGTTTGGAGAAATCCCCCAGCCACCCCGGAAAGAGGAAGGGGCGGATTTTGTATTTGCCGGAAATGTGGGCATCACCCAGTCTGTGGAAACCATTGTGGAGGCTGCAAGGCTTCTGAAGGACGAGCCCGGCATCCGCATCCACATTGTGGGCGGCGGCGTCGCCCTGGACCACTGCAAAACTCTGGCGGAGGGACTGCCCAACGTCACCTTCTATGGGCGCAGACCCTTGGAAGAGATGCCTGGATTTTATGCGATGGCGGATGCACTGCTCATCACTTTGGTGCGGGATCTTGTGATGTCGGTGAACTTCCCCGGCAAGATTCAGTCCTACATGGCGGCGGGAAAGCCGGTCATCGGTGCTATCGACGGGGAGACCCCGCGGCTCATTGGAGAGGCCCAGTGCGGCGAATGTGCTCCGGCTGAGGATTCCAAAGCTTTGGCGCAGATTTTGCTCCGGGCTGCCAGAAACCCCGAGACCTGGAAGGTCTATGGGGAGAATTCCAGAAAATACTATGATGCCCATTTCCGAAAAGAAACCTTCCTGGATACATTGGAACAGGAATTGAAGGATCATCTGTCATAGGAATGTTTCGGAAAAGGGATGGATCATCCGGTAGGGGAGAAGGGAGATCACTTTGAAGTATCTGTTTATCAATTCTGTCGCCGGTGTGGGAAGCACCGGGCGCATTGTGGAGGAGACCTGCCGGGCGCTGATGGCCCAGGGACACCAGTGCTGCATTGCCTACGGAAGACGCAAAGCCAACTGTGACGGCATCCAGACCATCCGCATTGATTCGGATTTCGACAATCACGTCAATGCGCTCCTGAACCGGGCTTTTGACAACAGCGGCTTTGGCACCCGAAACCCTACCAAGAAGTTCCTGCGCTGGGTGCGGGACTATGACCCGGATGTGATTTGGCTTCACAACATCCATGGTTATTATATCCACGTGGGCCTCTTATTTGATTATCTGCGAACCTGCGGCAAGGAGATTCGCTGGACCCTCCACGACTGCTGGGCCCTGACAGGCCACTGCGCCTATTTTGATTATGCGGGCTGTGACAAGTGGAAGACCCAGTGCTACCACTGCCCGGAGAAGAAAGCCTATCCTGCCAGCCTTTTGATGGATGGCAGCAGACGAAATTACCTGGCGAAGAAAGCCAGCTTTACCGACATCCCCAATCTCACCCTGATTACCCCCTCTCAGTGGCTGGCAGATCGGGTGAAGCAGGGAATCCTGGGGGAGTATCCCATAGAAGTGATCCACAACACGGTGGATGAGACCGTGTTTCGGCCCACGCCCAGCGATTTCCGGGAACGACACGGACTGACAGGAAAAAAGATTCTGCTGGGCGTTGCCAATGTCTGGGATGACCGAAAGGGGTTAAAAGATTTTGTGGCCCTTTCCCAGCGCCTGGACGATTCCTACAAAATTGTGCTGGTGGGGCTGACCCCGGAGCAGATGAAAACCCTGCCCCCGGAGATTCTGGCTCTGCCCCGTACCGATAACGTAAAACAGCTGGCGGAAATCTACTCCGCCGCAGATCTATACTTAAATCCCAGCGTAGAGGAGACCTTTGGCATGACTGTGCTGGAAGCCCAGTGCTGCGGCACCCCCGCAGTGGTCTACCAGGGCACCGCCTGCCAGGAGGTTACAAACCTTTATGGCGGGATTGCAGTGCCAAGAGGGGTAGAAAACCTCTATCAGGCGGTTGTGGAACATAGTTAGGAGATACCATTTATGAAACGATATTCCTTCCCGGATAAGAAAGTCTATCAAGTTCTGTTTGTTCTGTTCCTGTTTTGTATGCTGATGACCAGCCGGGATACCATGTTCTGCCTGCATCTTTTGGGATTTTACCGTACCCAGCTGGTGGTTGTGCTCCTGTTGGCAGCGGTGGGAATCCTGTTCCTCTGGGTTCAGCGGAAAAACCTTCGGGAGATCTTTACAGATGGACGGATGTGGCTGATTCTGGGGGCGGCGGTGCTGATGCTGCTTCCCATGCTGGTGAAGCGGGACTGGCAGCTCATGTATTTCAGCATCCTGCTGAATATCTGCGCAGCCATTTTTCTTACGTACTTTGTGAGCCTGGAGCAGACTGCAAAATGCTATGTGGTGATTCTCACCGGGCTGTCTGCCTTTTCTGTGCTGGCAACCTATTTCCTTCGGATTCTGCCGGATCGGGGACTGCTTCCTGTGCCGGTGTTTGACAACGGTCGGGTGGACTTTTACAACTTCTTCCTGTCTATTGTCCCAATTGATTATGTGAAAAACAGAAACTTTGGTATTTTCCGGGAGCCCGGTGTTCATCAGTTCTTTCTGCTCCTGGGTTTGTTCCTCAATAACTACACAGCACAGTGGAAAAAGTCCTGGCAGCTGTGGACAGTGAATGCAGTTCTTGGCTTTACTATGCTCTCCACCTTTGCTACCGGCGGCCTGATTGAAATGGGCCTTCTGGTGATTTTCCTGTTCTGGGACAAAAAGTGGTATCGGGATAAGCGGGCCCGTTATGCGGCCTACGGCGTGATTTTGGCCCTGTGCGTGGCAGTGGCGGTGATTCTGATTCAGAAGAACAGCCTCTATTATGAGCTGATTGGTGTATTTGGAAAGTTCAAGGACAGCGATTCCGGCTCTTCCCGGCTGGATTCCATCTACATGGACCTGCAGTTCTTTCTGCACCATCCCATTTTTGGGGAGCGGCTGAGTACGGTGCTTCATGGGGTGGCGGACAATACCTCCTCTACCATGATTCAGTATGCGGCCTTCGGCGCAGTTACCGGCTCCCTCCATGTTGCGGCCTGGGGCTTTCTGGCCTGGGATCGGAAGCGGAATATCCTGGGAAATCTCCTGCTGCTGTTGATTTTGTTTATGTCCTTTAACACCCAGAATCTGATCTGGGACCTGTTCTTCTGGCTGTTCCCTGTGATGGCTTTGGCGGAACGGGGACTGCCTTTGCTTTCTGAACGCAGAAGAAAGAAGTAAACTTTATGGAAAGAGAAATTTTAGAGCAAGTGCAGCCGGTGCTCCTGGAAATTGCCCGGGAGATCAAGCGGGTCTGCGAGGAAAATAATATTCGGTATTTTATGTATCGGGGCACGTTCCTGGGGGCGGTTCGCCACCAGGGGTTTATCCCCTGGGACGATGACATGGACTTTGCCATGCTTCGGGAGGACTATGAGAAGTTCCGAAAGATTGCCCCGGAAAAGATGGATTCCCGGTACTGCTTCCAGGACTGGCACACAGACACGGGCTATGCCCATCCCTTCGGCAAGGTTCGAAAGCGGGGCACCCGGTATGTGGAGGCCAAATGCCGTCCTCTGGCGGAAAATGGCTTCTATGTGGATATCTACCCGCTGGATTTTGCGCCCGAGGACCCGGCCCAGCGGGCAAAGCTTGCCCGGCAGCAGCTCCATCTTTATCGGGTGAAGCTGATGAAGTCCAAGTACACCCCCTGGAAAGAGGGGGACAAGGTGATTATGAAAAAACGCATCGGCTATCTGCTCTATCAGACCGCTGCCCTGTTTGTGAGTCAGAAGACCTTGATTCGTACATATGAAAAAATTTCCCAGGTCCCGGCAGGAGATACCCTCTATGAGCAGAGTGCCCTGCCCAGAGCCTATTACTTCGATCGGGCCTGGTGTGAGAATCTTCGGGATTATCCCTTTGATGGGGAGTGCTTCCCCGGCCCGGAGGACTATGACAGCTTTTTGAGCAGTCTCTATGGGAACTATATGCAGCTGCCCCCGGAAGGGCAGCGTGAAAACCGCCACCAGATCATGGAGCTGGACTTCGGTGAGACCGCGGCGGTCTGAAATTCAATGTTAGGAGATTCGGAAATGCACATTGTCTATGCAGTGACCACCTGTTCGGATCGGGTTTACCAGCAGCTTTTCGGCAATGCCCCGGTCAAGCCGGCCTTTCAGTCCCAGAAATATCACAGACTGCTTATTGAAGGTCTGGCGGCCCAGGCACGGGTGGACGTGGTTGCCAATCCCCCGGTGAATCCCTCTCTCATGGAGACCGCCCGAATTTCTCTGCCTGCGGAGACTGCCGGGGGGGCCGTCTATCACTACATCCCCGCCATCCGAAATCCTCTGCGAAAGACCCTGGCGGTGGGATTTGGCACCTTCTTCAAGACCATTCACTATGCCCGCCGGGATTCCGCTGTGGTAGTGGACTGCCTGAACCGGGTGGCGGCGCTGGCCGGTATGCTGGGGGCGAAGGTTCGGGGCTGCCCCTGTGTGGGCATTGTCACAGATCTGCCGGATATGCTGGGGGGCGGACGTTTTTCCAAAGCCATGGCGAATTTTGTCATCCGCCACTGCACCCACTATGTGCTCCTGACCCAGGCCATGAACGGCTACCTGAATCACGACAAAAAGCCCTATGTGATTTTGGAAGGACAGTCTGATATTGCCATGAAGGCAAAACTGCCCTCGCTGGAAGAGAAGCTCCAGCCACGGGTGTGCCTCTATGCAGGCGGGGTCAGCAAGCAGTATGGCCTGCCCCAGCTGGTAGAGGGATTCCTGAAAGCAGATCTTCCCAATGTCCAGCTTCACATCTACGGTCCCGGTGACTATGTGGAGGAATTAAAGAAAGTGGAGGATTCCCGGGTCTTCTACGGCGGAATGTTGTTGAGCTCGGAGATCGTGGAAAAGGAGCGGCAGGCCACCCTTTTGGTCAATCCCCGCCCAACCCATGAGGAATATGTGAAATACTCCTTCCCCTCCAAAACCATGGAATATATGGCATCCGGCACCCCGGTGCTCACCACCGTGCTTCCCGGTATGCCTAAGGAATACTATCCCCATGTCTTCTTCATCCAGGAAGAGACCCCGGAGGGGATCACCAAGGCCCTCAAAGAGGTATTCGCCCATAGTGACGAGGCCCTTCTCGACAAGGGAGAGCTTGCCCGGGCCTTTGTACTGAACACCCGCAACAATGTGGTCCAGGCAGGAAAAATCCTGGCTATGCTGAAGAAACAGAAGGGAAGAAAAGCATGAAGGTTCTGTGGCTGTGCAATATGGTCCCGGGCTGCGTCCAGGAAGCACTGGGGGGAAAGTCCGGGGGCGGTCTGTGGACCGACCATGTGCTCTCGGATCTTCAGGCCCAGGGAAATATCACCATTCGGATTCTCTGCCCCTGGCGTGATTCCCAGGAGGGAATCTTAGGAAACGGGTGCAGCTTCTGCACCTTCCCAAAGGAAAAGCCGGAGACGGTTTCTCCCCAGCAGGAAACGCTGTTTTTAGAGGAACTGCGGAGCTTCCGACCGGATGTGATTCATATCTGGGGTACGGAGTTCGGCCACACCCTGGCGATGGTTCGGGCCTGTGAGACCATGGGCTGGCTGGACCGTACTGTGGTGGGCATCCAGGGCCTTTGTCATTATGTGGCGCAGCACTACACCGAGGGTTTGCCCCTGGGGGTGCAGCTGGGCTTTACCCTCCGGGATTTTCTGCGGCAGGATAATCTTTTGCAGCAGCAGAAGACCTTTTTCCGCCGGGGAGACCGGGAGATGGAAGCCATTTCCAAGGTTCGTCATGTGATGGGCCGGACCCACTGGGACCGGGCCTGCATCCGGCAGTGGAACCCCCAGGCAAAGTATCACTTCTGCAATGAGACATTGCGGGAGGAATTCTATACCGGGGCCTGGACTTATGAAAGCTGCCAGAAGCACCGAATCTTCACTTCCAGCCGCCTCTATCCCATCAAGGGATTTCATTATGTGCTGGAGGCATTTGCCCAGGTCCGCAGGGAATACCCCGATGCGGTTCTGGCAGTACCCGGGAAGGACCCTCTGGCGGGCGGGATGAAAGCCCGTCTGCGCCAGGACAGCTATGCCCGGTATCTGGCCCGGCTGGTGAAGAAATACCAGCTCCAGGGCCATGTGGAATATCTGGGGAGCCTGACGGCAGAGCAGATGAAACAGGAAGATTTGAAGGCCAATGTGTTTGTCCTGGCATCTACCGTGGAGAATTCTTCCAATTCTCTGGGGGAGGCCATGCTCCTGGGTGTGCCCTGTGCGGCTTCGGATGTGGGCGGCGTAACCACCATGCTGCACCCGGGGGAGGGGATTGTCTATCCTTCGGCGGAGCCCAATATGCTGGCGGAGGCTATTTTGGAGATTTTCCGCCGGGAGGACCAGGCGGAAGCCATGGGGGCAAAGGCGGCAGAACACGCCCGAAAGACCCATGACCCCGCCCAGAATCTACAGAGCCTTTTGACAATCTACCGGGAGCTTGCCGGGGAGGAAAACCAATGAAAGAAAATGCACTGCTCACCGTGATTGTTCCGGTGTACAACGGAGAAAAATACCTGGAGCAATGCGTGGGCTCCATCCGGCAGCAGACCTATGAAAATATGGAAATCCTGCTGGTGGATGACGGCTCCCCGGACCGTTCCGGCGAGATGTGCGATGAATACGCGGCCCAGGATTCTCGAATCCGGGTGATTCACAAGGAGAATGAGGGCCAGTCCCTGGCGAGAAACCTGGCCATTGATCAGGCTCGGGGACAGTACATCACCTTTGTGGACTGCGACGACTGGATTGCGCCCCAGGCCTATGAAGAGATGGTGGCCCTGATGGAACGCACCGGGGCTAAAATCGTCTGCGGCGGTCGGTACAATGTCAGCGAAAAAACCGGGGAACGGACCTTGGGCCTCTGCCCCCAGCGGGAAGAGGTGCTGGACTGCCCCCAGATGCTCACCCGGATGTTTACCTGGCAGGGGTGCGACAGTGCCCCCTGCGATAAGATTTTCTGCCGAAGTCTCTTTGAGGGGGTGCGCTTCCCTCGGGAGATTGGCAGTGAGGACATTGGTGTTCTCTACAAGCTGGTGATTCGGGCACAGAAAATCGCCATGTATCCCAAGCCCTATTATCACTATTTGCAGCGGGCGGGAAGCACCTCCTATGGGCAGGTGTCTCCGCGGCTCTTCCATTTCCCTCTGCGCACTGAGACCCTTTACGAGGATATTTGCGCCCAGGTGCCGGAAGCCATCGCCCCTGCCCGGTATCTCCGGGTTCGGTCCCTGGCCTATCCGCTGCTGCTTCTGGACCAGGCGGATGCCCAAACCCGGAAGCCCTATGAAAGCCAGATGAAACGCTGCCGCAGTCATCTGCGCAGGCACATCTGGTTCCTGCTCACAGGCCCCTATTTTGGAAAACAGGAGCGTCTGACCGATATTCTGCTGGCGTTCAACTGGTATCGGGGACTTCGCAGGCTTTACCACAGATAATTTTTTGGAGTGACTATGAAAAAACAAAACCGAGTTGCTTTCTTTAATTTCCTCAGTGTAGTGCTGCTGCGGGGCATTTCCTTTTTTACAGGCCCCATCTTTTCCCGAATGTTGGGAACAGGCAACTACGGTGTGGTGTCCATTTATAACATCTGGGTCAGCGCAGTGGCAATCGTCTTTTCCATGCAGGTGGCGGGCACGCTGCCGACAGCGCGGGTAGAGTACCCGGAGGAAAAGCAGGACGGCTACCATTCTTCCATTCTGACCATGGCAATGACGTCCTTTTTGACGCTTTCTGTCATTGTGATGCTGTTTTGCCGACCGATTGCATCGGCACTGCACCTGGACACCATTCTGGTGCCGCTGCTGCTGTTTCACGCGTTCTGCAATTTCTGTGCACAGTTTTTGAATCAGAAATTTGTCTATGAGTACCGCGCAGACCTCAACTGTCTGATATCTGTACTGGTAGCGGTGCTGACCTTGGTTCTCAGCATCGTGTTCATCAAGCTGCTGCCCTCGGAGCAGGGCTACTACGGTCGAATCCTGGGCGTGGCCCTCACCTATTGCACAGTGGGCGTGTTTGCCTGCGTCTATATTCTGCGCAAGGGTAAGGTGTTCTACAACCGGGAGTACTGGAAATTCTGTCTGCCGCTGTCCCTGCCCCTGGTATTCTACACCCTCTCTGACCTGATTCTGG
Organism: Oscillospiraceae bacterium; assembly: GCA_020025615.1. GTDB lineage: Bacteria > Bacillota > Clostridia > Oscillospirales > Oscillospiraceae > Faecousia. The sequence continues at coordinate 24,067 of JAHHRT010000010.1, forward strand.
GTCAGAGCGACCGTGTGATGATTCAACATATGATGAGTGACAGTGCGGCTGGACAGTACAGCTATGCTCTGAACTTCGCCATGATTATGTTCACGATCTTCACGGCCCTCAATACCAGCTGGTGCCCCTTCTTCTTTGATGACATGAAGTATGGACGCAGGGAGAGCGTGGTCCGTCAGGGAAAGAATTTCGCAGAGCTGTATACGGTGCTCAGTGTTGGGTTCCTGCTGCTCTATCGAGAGGTGTTCCGAATTTATGCCAGCCGGGACTACTGGCCTGCAATGAACTGCATCCCTGTTTTTGTGGCGGGTTATTACTTCAATTTCCTGTGTACATTCCCCATTAACTATGAGTATTACCGCCAAAAAACCAAGGCGGTGGCGGTTATCACAGTGGTGGTTTCCGCAGTGAACATTGTACTCAATTTCGTGCTCATTCAGCAGATGGGAATGTTGGGTGCAGCCATTGCCACCACGGTTTCCCACAGTCTGCAATTCCTCCTGCATTACGGCTATGTGCGGCTGGTCCTGGGAGAATATCCGTTCCCTGTCAGAAGCTGGCTGGTGCCCGGTCTGCTGTTCCTGGCGGTAATGGTGCTGGTTTTTGCATCCCCGAAGCTGTGGATTCTCCGCTGGTGCCTGGGTGCTGCATTGGGCCTTTGGGAGCTGGTGCGGATTAAGAAAAGAAAATCCCTGTTCTAATACCTTAAAAAATACATTCTGCCGCCCCGGATTTGTTCCGGGGCGGCTTTTGCGTAAGGTGTTTCCGGGTTGAAAACACAGGGAAAATGATGTACAATAAACAAGAGTATGGATTGGCGCGGAAAGTGAAAAACTGGATGCAAGCCCCTTCCATTCCTGCGTTTCTACGGAGATTTTCCGGGGAAATGAGATTAAAAAAGGTTGGTTTGCTGCCCATGGAGCAAAAGAAGATTTTATATGCGGCAACCGTTGTAAAGACCCACATCATGCAGTTTCACGTTCCCTATCTGAAAATGCTGAAGGACATGGGCTTTGAGACGGCTGTTGCGGCAAAGAACGACTATGAAGACCCGGCGGACTGTGTGATTCCCGGCTGTGATACCTATTACGATGTACCCTTTGACCGCCTTCCCTGGAAGACTGCCAATATCCGGGCTTATCGCCAGCTGAAGACCATCCTCCGGGAAAACCAATATGATATTGTCCACTGCCACACCCCGGTGGGGGCTATGGTCACCCGGCTGGCGGCTGCGGCTTCCAGAAAGCAGGGAACCAAGGTGCTCTATACTGCCCACGGCTTCCACTTTTTTAAGGGGGCACCACTGGTAAACTGGCTGCTGTACTATCCGGCGGAGTGGCTGCTGGGCCCCCTCACCGATGTACTGGTGACCATCAATCGGGAGGATTACAGCTTTGCGAAAAAGCACATCCACGCCAAGAAGATCGTGTACATTCCCGGCGTGGGCATTGACACCGCAAGATTCCGGCAAAATCCCCGGATTCGCATGGAGAAACGGCAGGAGCTGGGTCTCAAAGAGGATGACTTCGTGATTCTTACGGTGGCGGAGATGACGAAAAACAAGAACCATGCCACGGTGCTCCGGGCACTGGCAGAGCTGAAGGATACCCCCGAATTTTCTAAGATTCAGTATCTTATCTGCGGACGGGGGGCTGAGCGGGAGAATCTGGAGGCACTGACCAAGGAGTTGGGAATCGAAGACCATGTCCGCTTCCTGGGCTATCGGCAGGATGTGCCGGATCTCTACCGTGCCAGTGATTTGTTTGCCTTTATGTCCTTCCGGGAGGGGCTTCCCGTTGCTATGATGGAGGCAATGAGCAGCGGTCTTCCAGTGGTCTGCGCCAAGATTCGCGGCAACACAGATCTGGTGGAGGATGGCGTCAGCGGCATTTTCAGCGAAAACAATCCCCAGGCGGTGGCCCGGAACTTCCGGATGCTCCAGAAAGATTCTGCCCTGCGTCAGCGTTTGGGAAAGGCCGCGGCGGATGCGATGGCCCGCTACGATGCAAAGACCATTCACGAGGAAATGAAACAGATTTATTTAGAACTTTTAGAAACGTAAGGAGGGGAGATCATGGCTGGAACCCTGATTGTATCCCTGGATTTTGAATTGTTCTGGGGGATGCTGGATGTGTGCCCCCTGGAAGATTATCAAGACAATGTGCTGGGCGGACGGCGGGCAATCCCCAGACTTCTGCGGCTCTTTCGGGAGCATGACATCCATGCCACCTGGGCGGCGGTGGGATTCCTGTTTGCCGAAAGCAAAGAGGAGGCGCAGAGGTATTTCCCACAGAACCGCCCCGGGTATGAAAACCCCAAGCTTTCGCCCTATCCCTGGTTCGACCGAATCGGAGACAACGAGGACCAGGCCCCCTGCTTCTTTGCCCCGTCTCTTCTCAAAATGGTGGCCCAGACCCAGGGCCAGGAGATTGGAAGCCACACCTTCTGCCACTACTACTGCCGGGAGAAGGGCCAGGACGTTACTGCGTTCCGGGCGGATATGGAAGCCGCAAAGGCCATTGCCCGGGACCATGGCTATGATGTGACCTCGGTGATTCTGCCCCGGAATCAGACGGAGCCGGAATATACAGAGGTATTGCGCCAGCTGGGCTTCACTGCCTACCGGGACGAGGAAAACGACTGGATTCACGAGAAAATCCACAATCACACCCTGCTGCGGGCACTGCGGCTGATGGATGTGTATCTGCCCCTCACCGGGCAGGGCGGCTATATCCCCAGAAACGAAGGCGGAATCTGGAACCTTACCGGCTCCCGGATGCTGAAACCCATTTTTAAGCCCCTGCATGGGCTGGAACGGCTGAAGATTCACAGAGTCAAAGCCCAGATGCATCACGCGGCAAAGCATGACCTGACCTTCCATCTCTGGTGGCATCCCCACAACATGGGGGCGATGACCCAGGAATATTTTGACGAGCTGGAAGAAATTTTTGCCTATTATGATGAGCTTCGGGAAAAATACGGGATGCGCAGCCTGAACATGGGAGAGGCCGCCCGGGAACTGAACAAAGGCTGTAAATGACAGCGGAAAGGGAAACCATGAAACTGAGTTTTATCCTTCCCATTTACAAGGTGGAAGACTATCTGACCCAGTGCATAGACAGTATCTGGAGCCAGCTTACGGAAGACAGTGAGATCATCCTGGTGGATGACGGCAGTCCGGACCGCTGCGGTGTCATCTGCGATGACTATGCCGCCCGGGACCCCCGCATCCGGGTGGTTCACAAGGAGAACGGCGGCCTGTCCTCGGCCCGCAATGCGGGTATGGACATTGCCCGGGGTGACTATCTGTGCTTTGTGGATTCGGATGACTACATTGAGGAAAACACGGTGCCCAAGCTTATGGATTGGATTCACCGGGGCGGTGCGGATATTTGTTTTTTGAAAACCCATAAGGTCTATCCCGACGGCACCCGGCTCCTGCTGGGGGAGAATCTGGAAGCGGATTCCCTCAGAACCAGAGAAGCGGCTCTGCATCATCTTGCCACCCGGCCCATCTATCCGGGCTCTGCCTGGGGAAAGCTGTTCCGCCGGGCGTTCCTGGAAAAGAACGGATTCCGCTTTCCCAAGGATCGGCGGCTTTCGGAGGACCTGATTTACTGCCTCGACGCCTATTTGAAGGCGGAGACCTTTGATAGCCTGGATTTTCCCTTCTACTGCTACCGCCAGGCCCGTCCCGGCTCAATCACCCGGAAGATTGATGCCCGGTACTACTTTGACACCTTCTTATTTGTCCAGGAGGCCGCAGACCGATTCCGGGAGAATCGGACTTCTCCTGAGGGGAAGCTTGCCCTTTCTGTGGCTGCCTATGAGTATGCCATCCGGGTCTGTGAGCTGGTGGAGCTTTCGGGGGCGGACTGGGACAAGGCCTATGCTATGCTGAAGGACTATCGCTGGGTACTCTCCTACGGCTTGACCGGGAAAACCAAGCTGGTCAATACTGCTGTGACCGTGCTGGGGCTGAAAAACGCCGCAAAGCTTCTGGACTTCTATCAGAAACACCGAAACTGAATTTTTTACACAGTCTGGTCCGGCGCACGGAAACTGCGTGGAAAGGGAATAACGGCCTGTGTTTGGCGATATTAAGAAAATCCCAAACATTTATTCATAGAATGTTTGAATCTTCGTCAAAAGCCAGACATAATCCCCCTTTAAGATAAAAGCATGAAAGGCAAGCGGAAGCCGTGAGCCGCAGGTCTTTCTCTCCTTAAAATTTCTCTTTCCTACCTCTCTTTATTTTAGCGCAGAAGGCAGGG
>JAHHRT010000100.1 GCA_020025615.1 Oscillospiraceae bacterium
CAGATAGGAGAGCCGATCTCCCATCTGTGCTTTCAGAAATTCGTACTGCGCCGCCCCAGTGCAGTGACCTGTGTAATAGACCGTGGGAAGGGACAGAAGAGTTTGGGCGGACTGGGTGAGGACGGCTTTTCCATCCCCCTGGGGGTCCAGCTTTTTGAAGTGGAAGCCGCCGATGAGAACATCTGGGTGGAAATAGGAGGCGATGTTCAAAATCCCCCGGTGGGAGCATCCGCTGAATAGGATTCGCTTTCCTCCTTCTTCCAGAAGAAGATATTGTTCGTGAAGAAAGTCGTCAGGGCGGAAGCACCCATGCTCCCGGATGTTGAGCCCGTAGCTTTCTACAGGATAGGGGGTGGGAACCTGGGTGGCGGGAATCAGGGTGAGACCGTCTCCCAGGGAAATGGTGTCCGTTACCGGGACAAATCGCTCGCAGGCTTTCAGTGCCGGATTCAGACCGATGTATTTTTCTGTCCCATTGTAGAAGTCCCCAAAGCACCGGGCGCTTGCGTAAATGGCGGCAGTGTGGTTCTGTTCCAGAAACCCAGTCAGACCGCCGCCGTGGTCATAGTGCCCGTGGGAGAGGATCACGGTGTCCACCCGGCTCAGGTCGATCCCCAGCTTCTCCGCATTTTCTGCAAAGATGCCGGACTGGCCTGCATCGAAGAGAATCCGGCGGTCCCCGGTTTCCAGATACAGGCTGAGCCCATGTTCAGCCCGGAGATTCTCCTGACAGCTGGTGTTTTCCAGCAGGGTCCAAAGCTTCATAGTCTGTCCTCCTTGTGGTTTCCTTCATCATATCACAGAAGCGAAAACGCCGCAACCGAACAAAAATGCCCCTCCCGCAGAACGCAGGAGGGGCACGTGGAGATTAGAGCTCCAGAGACAGGTCGTTTTCCTTGATCCAGCCCCACTTACGCAGGACTTCGCAGAAGAACCAGCTGAGAATTGCGGGCAGAACAAAGCTCACAAGAATCAGGCCCAGCCAGTCGAAGCCGGTGATTCCGGGCTTCAGCCCGGCGGCAACGTCGTTGACCCAGCCGGTGTAGACACCGATCTGCCCCACAAAGCCGCAGGTACCCATACCGGAGGACACGGCGGCACCGTTCATTTGCAGATGGAACAGGCAGGTGGCAATGGGGCCGGTGATGGCAGAGGCCAGCGTGGGAGGAATCCAGATTCTGGGATTTTTGACGATGTTCGGCATTTGCAGCATACTGGTGCCAACACCCTGGGCCACCAGACCGCCCCAGCGGTTTTCCCGGAAGCTCATAACGGCGAAGCCGACCATCTGGGCACAGCAGCCGGCAACAGCAGCGCCGCCAGCCAGGCCCGTGAGGCCGAAAGCAGCACAGATAGCAGCAGAGCTGATGGGAAGGGTCAGGGCAATGCCCACCAGGACAGAGACCAGAATACCCATGAAGAAGGGCTGCAGCTCCGTAGCCCACATAATGGCGGAACCGACCGCCTGGGCGGCCTTACCGATGGGGGCAGCGATGAGCCAGCTCAGGCCGATACCCACCAGAATGGTGGTGATGGGGGTCACCAGCAGGTCGATTTTCGTCTCCTTGGATACCAGCTTACCGCACTCAGTGGCGACAATTGCCACCACGTAGACGGCGAGAGGACCGCCGGCGCCGCCCATGGCGTTGGCGGCAAAGCCCACGGGAATCAGGCTGAACAGCACCATATTGGGGCAGTTCAGCGCATAGCCGATGGCAATGGCAATGCCGGGACCCACCATGGCACTGGCCAGGCCGCCGATGGTGTAGCTTACAGCACCCTCACCCTTGCCGATGGTGACCAGAATGGCGTTCAGAAAATCAATGTGGAACTGCTGCCCGATGGTGTTGAGAATGGTGCCCACCAGAAGGGTGCAGAAGAGACCCTGGGCCATAGCACCCAGAGCGTCGATGCCGTAGCGCTTGCCGGAGAAGATGATGTCCTTGCGCCGAAGGAATTCCTTGATGGAGTTGATAATGCTCACTTCTTTCCTATATTTTGCGATACCGTGATATGGAAAAAGGGCTAGCTTGCAGGCCGCCCAACATTTTTATTATACTACAGCATAAAAAAATGTCAATGCTTTCGCAGAAAGACAATTGTCTTTCTGCGATTTGTGGTAAATTTGGGGATTTCTTTCGTGAAAGCTGCCATCTTGCAAAGAGAAAACTTCTATGATAAGCTTTAGGTACAAAAGGAGATGCCTACGAAAAGGTAAATCCTTTTGAGATGCAGGACTTAGAAAGCTGCTCCAGACAGACACAGGATGACAAAATCAAAGTCACAGGTTGATGACGATCTCAAAATCTCAGGTCCCGGAATTCGGAATCCGAAAGGGTGGCGGCACCGGAAGACATTAAAGATCAGGTACTGATGCGGGAGTTGGAATCCATGGGAGGAAGACGAGCAAGATCAGATGCTGAGGAAGATGGCTTAGGGAATACACATCCGGAACCGGGTACGATTGATATGGGGGACCGAAATCTAGGTATTCAAACAGGAAATTCCATTCAAACGCAGAGCGGGAGAATCGGAAGGAGGATATCAAGATCAGAGCGTTTGAGATGTTGGCAGTCGCAGGTTGATTGAGGAGTCATAGTCAAAGGACAAGAAAAGTGTCTTGGTCAGAGGAAGACGCGGATATTTCACTTGGATGACGATTTTGGAGATCAGAGGCCGAGCAAAGATATCGCGGTCAAAAGACAGAGATGGTTCATCGGGATGTCTGCGGAGAAGCGAAGAAGATGTTGTGACAGTCGAAAAATTTCAGAAGTTTAGAACGCGCGGACTGCATCGAAAGTGAAATGAATAGGAGGTTAGCCAATGATTGAACCCATGCATTCAGGAAATAACCCTTGACATTATCGTGGTTAGATAAGTGGTCAAGGGTTATTTCTTTTGCCTTTTCATCTGCCCAGGTCTGGGCGGATTTTTTTATGGGAAAAATGCTCGGTTTTTTCAAAATACCGCTTTTCATTTTGGAAGTTTATGCTATAATGCAGACAAGCAGAAAGCCCCGGAATCAGGCTGCGGAAGCGGTCTGACGAGGCCGTTGTCTTCTAATAAAATAGAGAAAAACTGCCTTGCAGAGAGGCAGAAGCCACACAAGAGAGGTGGAAATTATGGCAGAAGAACTGAAAAATTACAGATGCCCATCCTGCGGTGCACCCCTGGTATTTGACGGCGAAACAGAAATGCTCCACTGCGAATTCTGCGACAGCAGTTTTGCCCTCAAGGAGATGGAGGAAAAAACCGCGGCCGTTACCGGTTCGGACTGGGAGGAGGCCGGCGCTCAGTGGGGCCAGGATGGAGAAAAAATGCGAAGCTACAGCTGTCCCAGCTGCGGTGCCGTGGTGGTATGCGATGAGACGACCGTTGCCACCAGCTGTCCTTACTGCGGTAATCCTGCGGTGCTTTTGGGCCAGTTCCACGATCAGCGCAAGCCGGACCTGGTGATTCCCTTTAAGCTCACCAAGGAGGATGCTGTGAAGCGTCTGCAAAAGCATTATCAGAAGAAGTTCCTGCTTCCCAAGGTCTTTAAGGATCAGAACCACATTGAGAAGATTCAGGGTGTCTATGTGCCCTTCTGGCTGTTCGACCAGAAGGCAGAGGGCGTGATGTGGTTTGACGCCTCCAGTTCCACCACCCATCGCAGCGGCGACTACCTGATTACAGACACCTCGCACTATCGGGTGAAACGCGGCGGCTCCATGGAGTTTCAAAAGGTCCCGGTGGATGGCTCCAGTAAGATGCCCGATGACTATATGGATTCCATCGAACCCTACGACTATGAGGGACTGCGGGAATTCTCTACCGCATACCTACCGGGCTTCCTGGCAGACCAATACGATGTAGAGGTAGGGGAGGCTAAAAATCGGTCGAATACCCGCTGCTACAGCAGCATCGAGCAGGCAATGCGCAATACGGTGCGTGGTTATGATAAAGTGCGCACGGGAACGCGAAATATTACCATGTGCCACAAGGAAGTGAAGTATGCCCTGCTTCCGGTGTGGCTCCTGTCCACCCGGTGGAACGACAAAAACTATCTGTTTGCCATGAATGGTCAGACCGGAAAGCTGGTGGGCGACCTGCCTGTGGACAAGCAAAAGAAGATGAAAACCTTTTTGGGGCTTGCCCTTGGCCTGGGTGCAGCGCTGAGTCTGCTGCTCTCCGGACCCATTGGCAGCTGGATAGCCGGACTGTAAGGAGGGAAAGATCATGAAGAAACAGATTCTTGCTTTTCTCCTGCTTCTGGTGATGGTTTTGGCAGTGCCTGTCCAGGCAGAGGGGATCTATGTTAAGGATGAGGCCGGGATTCTTACCCCGGAACAGCAGCAGAAGCTGGAAGCGGCAGCGGCTGAAATCGGGGAAAAATACCAGTGCGGCGTGTATTTTATCAGTGTACCCGATTTTACGATGACAGGGGAATCGAGCGTGCGGGAAGCGGCAAAGTATCGCTACCGCAAAGATGACCTGGGCCTGGGCAGCGGAGATGACGGCGTACTCCTGTTTATGAGCATGGACGACCGCAAGATGGCCCTGATTACCTACGGCTACGGCAATACTGCCATTACCGACAAGTATAATCAGATGATCCGGGATGCCATGAAAAAGGACTTCCGGGATGATGATTGGTATGATGCCCTGGAAACCTATCTGGAAATGACCGGAGGCTGCATCCAGGCTGCGAGAAACGGAAGGAACTACCATCCCAGACCGAGCTTTGGTCAGCGATTGATTGCCATTGGCATTTGTATGCTGGCAGGTACGGGTGTGGCCTGGCTGGTGGTCAGCGGGATGGAGAAGAAGCTCAAGTCTGTGGCTGTGGGTACGGAAGCGACTGCTTATGCCGGGCCGGACGGCCTGAAGCTCACCGTTCGGGAAGATGATTTTATCAGTACCACCACCAGTCGCTCCTACTCACCCAGAAGCAGCGGCGGCAGCAGCGGTGGCGGCGGGGGAACCACGGTGGATTCCGATGGCTTCGGCGGCAGCAGCGACAGCTTCTAATAGATTGCTGAAATTTTCCAATACAGTCTAAACCAGGGTGCAGAAAAATCTGCACCCTGGTTTTCGCTGCTTAGAAAGTGATACAAAAAGG
>JAHHRT010000101.1 GCA_020025615.1 Oscillospiraceae bacterium
GAACGGAAAAAGCCGCTCCCGAGGGAGCGGCTTTTTTGAAAATGTAACGATACCGAGCGGGTTAGGGCAGTAACGATTAGCTACCAACTAACGCACGCAGAGGAAGCGGCACTGCCGCCGATACCGAGCGGGGCAGGGAAGTAACGAATATAGACCAGCTGGCGCACGTATTAGCCGCCCGCCTTGCGGGTCGAGCGGGTCAGGGAAGTGACGAATACTGCCGCACCGAGCACGCATTGGCTGTCGGCCCTGCCGACCTGGTGCACGTATTGGCTGTCGGCCCTGCCGACTGCCGACTTACTTGGTGCCGAAAATGCGGTCGCCGGCATCGCCCAGACCGGGAACAATGTAGGCGTTCTCGTTGAGCTTCTCGTCTACAGCAGCCAGATACATCTCCACGTCGGGATGTGCCTCCTGCATGGCCTTCACACCCTCGGGGCAGCCAATGACGTTCATCATAATGATGTTGCGGCAGCCGTGCTCCTTCAGGAAGTCAATGGCAGCAATGGCGCTGCCGCCGGTTGCCAGCATGGGGTCCACCACGTAAACCTGACGGTTTGCAATGTCATCGGGCAGCTTGCAGTAGTACTCTACGGGCTTGTGGGTGGCGGGGTCACGGTACAGACCGATGTGACCGATCTTTGCAGAGGGAATCAGATCCACCATGCTGTCCACCATGCCCAGACCGGCACGGAGAATGGGAACGATTGCCAGCTTCTTGCCAGCCAGCATACGGCACTTTGCCGTAGCAACAGGGGTCTCTACGTCTACTTCCTGGGTAGCCAGATTCCGGGTGGCCTCATAGCACATCAGGCCGGAAATTTCGCTGATGAGCTCGCGGAATTCCTTGACGCTGGTGTTCTTGTTGCGCAGAATAGCCAGCTTATGCTGGATCAGGGGATGGTCTAAAACGTGTACGTTTGCCATAGTTGGAAATCTCCTTTATCTCTTTTGAATTGAAATGATTTATTTAGCCTGTTCCCGCTCCATGCGTTCCCGTTCTGCCTGAGAAAGGCGCAGATAATTGGGAACCAGGGAAGCGCCGTCGCCGGGCTCGCCCGCCGTGATTTTCCGGGCAGCCGCCAGGGCAACGCCCAGGGCTCTCTGGTGCATTCTGTGCTCCTTGGGGAGCACCAGATTCGGCACACTTTCCAACAAATGATTATAACACAAAATGCTGCCGTCTCCAACAAGAAAAACGGGTTCGTCCAAATTTTTTATATCTTCCCCTAATTCAGCAAGGGAAATGGCCCGATCTTCCCGGATTCTTGTACATTCTCCACAGTTTACATGGAACAGTGCGTTGTAGACCTGGCTCCGCCGGGCATCCATCACCGGGCAGACATAGCCCTGCCAGATGCCCAGAGACAGCGCCATGGACTCCAGGGTGCTGACACCGTAGAGGGGCAGCTCTCCGCCCCAGGCAAAGCCCTTTGCGGCGGCGACGCCGATACGTACGCCGGTAAAGGAGCCGGGACCGGCGGCAACTGCCAGCGCCTCCACATCCCGGGCGGTTTTTCCGCACTGCTTGAGAAGATCCTCTGCCATCACCATAATGGTCTGGCTGTGGGTCAGTCCTGTGTTCTGATAGCTCTCGCCCAGCAGCTTCTCCCCGTCCAGCAGGGCAACAGAGGCGGCTTTTGCAGAGGTTTCAAAGGCTAAAATCAGCAAGGTCAGGTCCCCCTTCAATGGTAATTTTTCTCTCATCATCGGAAAGCTTTTCAATGTTGATGGAGATGGCGCCCTCCATGGCGTCCTCCACGTTTTCGCTCCACTCTACGGCGCAGACACCGCCCCGGTCCAGATAGTCTTCCCAGCCGATGTCGAACAGATCATCGGAGCTTTCCAGACGGTACATATCGAAGTGGAACAGGGGAAGCCGGCCCCCTAAGTACTCGTTGACAATGGTGTAGGTGGGGCTGGTGACCAGCTCCCTGCACCCCAGACCCCGGGCCAGGCCACGGGTAAAGGCGGTTTTTCCCGCACCCAGATCTCCCCGATAGGCGATGACGGTGCCGGGCTTCAAAGTCTCAGCCAGAGCGGCTCCCAGAGCCTCGGTTTCCTCCGGGCTGTGTGTAATGGTTTCCATAGGCGTTTCTTCCTTTTATTGATTGTTTTTCAGCTTTTCCGCCTGGTCCGCAGTGGCAAGGGCGTTGATGATCTCGTCCAGGTCCCCGTCCATGACGGCATCGATTTTGTAAAGGGTCAGGCCCACCCGATGGTCGGTGACCCGGCCCTGGGGGAAGTTGTAGGTGCGGATGCGCTCGTTGCGCATACCGGTGCCCACCTGACTGCGGCGCATACCCGTGACGGCGGAGTCCAGCTTCTCCTGCTCAATTTCATAGAGCTTGGAGGCCAGCATCCGCATACACTTTTCCCGGTTCTGCACCTGGCTGCGCTCCTCCTGACAGGATACCACAATGCCCGAGGGCTTGTGAATCAGCCGCACCGCAGAGGAGGTCTTGTTGACGTGCTGACCGCCGGCACCGGAAGAGCGGAACACCTGCATTTCAATGTCCTGGGGGTTAATCTGCACATCCACCTCTTCCATCTCGGGAAGCACCGCAACGGTGGCAGTGGAGGTGTGGACCCGTCCGCCGGATTCTGTCTCCGGCACCCGCTGGACCCGGTGAACGCCGGACTCATACTTCATTCTGGAATAGGCACCCCGTCCGTTGATGACGAAGTCCGCCTCCTTCACGCCGCCCAGCTCCGTTTCGTTGTAGTTCATCAGCTCGATGTTCCAGCCCTTGGAAGCGGCGTACATGGAGTACATACGGAACAGGCTGTGGGCAAAGAGGGCGCTTTCCTCGCCGCCGACACCGCCCCGAATCTCCACAATGACGTTCTTGTCGTCGTTGGGGTCCTTGGGCAGCAGAAGAATCTGCAGCTCCTCATAGAGGGCTTCCTTGTTCTGCTTGGCCTCCTGGAAGGTCTGCTGGCACAGCTCCTTCATCTCCGGGTCGCTCATCAGCTCCTGGGCATCCTGCATATCCCGCTCTGCGTCCTTGTACTTGCGGAAGGCCTCGACAATGGGCTCCAGCTCGTTCTTTTCCCGGAGGAATTTTGCCGCCTGCTTGGGGTCGGCGTAGAAGTCCGGCTGCTCGGAGCGGGCGCACAGCTCCTCATAGCGGTCGGAAATCGCTTCTAGTTTATTTAACATAAAATGCTCCTAAAATGTGAAAATCTCCTACAGGACCCAGGGATTTTCGACAGAATCTCGGTATTTCTGAGGTGCTGTCGGGAATAGTAAGTCACAGAGGCTTATATACGTTCAAAATGCAGCTGGCAGTGTCCGAAAGGATTTCCGTATGTCTCAGCCGCTCCGCCCCCTCTTTTCCGATGCGGAACACATGGGGGGTCATGGAGAAGAGATTCTGAATCTGCGCTCCCTCCGCCTGGAAGGAAAAGCGGATGGGAATGGATTCCAGTCTTTGGAAGCCGGGAAGCTCCGGCTCAGAGTCCTTGGGCTTGTGGATGATCTCATCATAAATGATGGATTTGAGCCCCATGAGATGATCCTCAGCAGCCAGCACCTGGAAGAACAGACCGTCGGGTTTCAGCACCCGCTTGAACTCTTGGGGCACAGTCAAAGCGAAGAGGCTGGTAATCAGGGCGGCGCTGGCATCGGCCACGGGAATGTGGGCGGCGGTGCCGCAGAGCCAGGTGGGACCCTTGTACTTTGCCGCTGCACAGCGGACAGCCTCTTTTGAAATATCCAGCCCGGTGAGAGGCACCTGCAGGGCCTCCGCCAGCTGGGCGCAGTAGTAGCCCTCTCCGCAGCCTAAATCCAGGATTTCCCCGGAAACGCCGTACTTTTTGGCAGTTTCCAGAAGGGTTTCCGCAATGGGCCGATAGAAGCCCTGCTCCAAAAAGGCTCTGCGGGAGAGCACCTGCTCCCGGGTATCTCCGGGAAGGAGGGAGTGCTTCTGCTGGACAGCCAGCAGATTCACATATCCCTGCCGGGCAATATCAAAGCTGTGATTGTTTTCGCAGCGGTAGCTTTTGTCAAATTGACGCAGTTCATTCCCACAAATGGGACAAATCAATTTCATTTCAATCACTCCAACGAATCAGGATACCTCCGTAAAATAGCTGACCTTTCCGATTTCGGCCCGCGCCGGGCGGAAAAGGGCAGTAAAACAGAGAATAGCTATCCTATAACCACTATATCATACTCCATTTTCTGGGATACGTCAAACAAAAACAAAGGAAGTGAGCCATATGCGGCGTATGATTGCGGTGATCCTCACCATGAGCCTTCTGGTCCTTCCGGTACGGGGGGCAGAGGCGGAAAAATATGTGGCCCTGACCTTCGACGACGGGCCCTCCGGGCGGTATACCCGGCGGCTGCTGGACGGGCTTTCGGAGCGGGGGGTGAAGGCCACCTTCCTGCTGTGCGGCTATCGGATGAAGGACTATCCCGACCTCACCCAGCGAATTTTTGAAGAGGGCCACGAGATTGGCTTTCACGGCTACAGCCACGACAACATGGCAAACATGAGCCGCCGCCAAATTGCGGAAGAGCTGGTGGACAGTGAAAAACTGCTGCCGGAGGGCTGCAAGCCCGTCTTTCTCCGTCCTCCCGGCGGAGCGGCGGGGGATGCGGTGCGGCAGGTCGCTCAGGTAAGGCTGCTGGGAATCCTGTCCTGGTCCGTGGATCCAAAGGACTGGGAGATCCATGATGCCCCCCGGGTAATCCAGCGGGTGATGAGCCAGGTCCGGGACGGAGACGTGGTGCTGATGCACGATATGTCCGACAGCTCGGTCACAGCGGCTCTGGAAATTGTGGACCAGCTGAAATCCAGGGGCTACACCCTGGTGACGGTGTCGGAGCTTGCCAAGATGCGGCAGACCAGAATCCGGCCCGGGGAGCTGTATCGCTGTTTCCCACAGGATTAGAAAATCCTGCCGGGGTCCGGAGGTGCTTCCCGGGAGCACCCCGGTTTCCACAGCTTCAAGGACCTGC
>JAHHRT010000102.1 GCA_020025615.1 Oscillospiraceae bacterium
CGGCGGTTGAAACAGTCCACCGGACTGTTTCTAAGAGCCGCCTTTCGAATCCGTCCTCCCCCACCAAATAAAAGCTTAAAGCAAATGCTTTAAGCTTTTATTTGGTGGGGGAGGACGGATTCGAACCATCGAAGCGAAACGCAGCAGATTTACAGTCTGTCCCCTTTGGCCACTCGGGAACTCCCCCATGTTCAATTGTGTGACTTGGAGCCGGTAGACGGACTCGGGAGATTAAGGTGCGCGGCTGAATCGCCGCAGCAAACAGCCGCAGGCAGTTTGCACTTAAATTTTCGATTCCGCCATGAGTGCTGATGAAACTGGAGCCGGTAGACGGACTCGAACCCCCGACCTACTGATTACAAATCAGTTGCTCTACCAACTGAGCTATACCGGCGGATCACAGAACACGCTTATTATAACATGAAATGTGGAATTGTCAAGGGCTTTTTCATCTTTTTTGAAAAAGATGAAATGAAATGGAAATGTGGTAAAACCACGGGGAGATAAACAGCGGAAGAAACCCTGTTGCAGCGCAGAAACAGAACGGCGGAGCGGGGCAGAGACGCATTGTGCCTCCTGAACCCTGTGAAGGGCCCAGGAGGCACATAAAGTGAAATTACAGCTCGATATCCATCTTGGAGATGACGCTGGCGCAGCGGGGGCACAGGCCCTCTTCGTTTGCATCCAGGCTGTGCATCCAGCAGCGGGGGCACTTGGTGCCCTTAGCTTCGGTAACGCCGATGGTGAGCTCGGGGAAGTTCTCGCCCTGACCAACCTCTGCGCCTTCCTCAGCAGCAGACCAGTCACAGCTGGACACAATGCAGATTTCAGCCAGGTTGACATTTGCACAGGCGTCCTTCAGAGCCTGGTTGTCGGTAGACAGGGAGACGTGTGCCTCCAGAGCCTTACCAATCCGCTTGTCGGCTCTTGCCTTCTCCAGAACGCCGTTCACGTCCTGACGGAGCTTCATGATGGTATCCCACTTTGCCATGGTATCGGCATCCAGGGCGTACTCATTAAAGTTCTCAGGCATCTGGTTGAGCAGGATGTTCCGCTCATCATCGCCCTCGCGGTGAGGCATAGCCAGCCAAATTTCGTCGCAGGTGAAGGCCAGGATGGGGGAGAAGAGCTTTGCCATGGCATCCAGAATCAGGTACAGGGCAGTCTGAGCGCTGCGGCGGCGCAGGCCGTGGGCTTCCTCACAGTAGAGACGGTCCTTGATGATATCCAGGTAGAAGGAGCTGAGCTCAACTACGCAGAAGTCATTGATGAGGTGAGAAACCACGTGGAACTCATAGTCGTTGTAAGCCTTGCGGCAGGCAGCGGTGAGGGTGTTGAGGCGGGTCAGTGCCCATCTATCCAGCTCTTCCAGCTGATCGGCGGGAACCAGGTTGTTGGGGTCAAAGCCGTTCAGGTTGCCCAGGCAGTAACGAGCGGTGTTACGGAACTTGAGGTAGCTCTGGGTCAGCTGCTTGATGATCTGCTTGGAGCAGCGGACATCGGCATGGTAGTCGGCGGAGCCGGACCACAGACGCAGCACATCGGCGCCGAAGTCCTTAACCATGTCGGCAGGATCCACACCGTTGCCCAGGCTCTTGTGCATTGCACGGCCTTCGCCGTCCACAACCCAGCCGTGGGTCAGAACCTGCTTGAAGGGAGCGCCCTTGCCCAGTGCGCCGACAGAGGTCAGCAGGCTGGACTGGAACCAACCGCGGTACTGGTCGGCACCTTCCAGGTACACGTCAGCAGGCCACAGGTTGGGGGTTCTGCGATGGAGGGAAGCATAGTGGGTGGAGCCGGAGTCGAACCAACCATCCAGGGTGTCGGTTTCCTTCTCGAAGCCGTGGGCCTTGCCGCAGTGGGGGCAGACCAGGCCTTCGGGAATCAGATCCTCGGCTTCCTTCTCAAACCAGATGTTGGAGCCGAACTTGCCGAAGAGCTTGGAGATGTGGTCGATGGTCTCGGGAGTGCACACAGGCTTGCCGCACTCCTTGCAGTAGAACACGGGGATGGGCAGGCCCCAACGGCGCTGACGGGAGATACACCAGTCGGCACGCTCACGGACCATGCTGATCATCCGATCTTCGCCCCAGGCGGGGAGCCACTTGAGGCCGTTGCAGGCAGCGGCTGCCTCGTCCTTGAAGGACTCAACAGAGCAGAACCACTGGGGAGTAGCACGGAAGATGATGGGGTGCTTGCAGCGCCAGCAGTGGGGATAGGAGTGGAGAATCTCCTCAGAGGCAAACAGAACGCCGCTCTGCTTCATGTCCTCCAGGATGACGGGGTTGGACTCGTCGGTGGTCATACCGGCGTACTTGCCGGCATAGTCAGTGTGACGGCCGCGGTCGTCCACGGGAACCACCAGGTCCATGCCATAGCGCATGCAGGTCATATAGTCATCGGCACCGAAGCCGGGAGCGGTGTGAACACAGCCCGTACCGGAATCCATGGTGACGTACTCAGCGTTGAGGAGGCGGCTGGTCTTATCCAGGAAGGGATGCTGAGCCAGCATATTTTCAAAGAACTTGCCGGGGTAGCTTGCGATGACCTCGTAGTTCTCAAAGCCGCCGATGTGCATGACCTTGTCCATCAGGGCCTCAGCCATGATATAGGTCTCGCCGTTGTCGGCCTTTACCAGCACGTAGGTCTCTCTGGGATGGAGAGAAATGCCCATGTTGCCGGGGAGGGTCCAGATGGTGGTGGTCCAAATCACGAAGAACATCTTGGACTTGTCAAACTCGCTGAGCTTGCCCAGGTCGTCCTTCATGGGGAACTTCACGTAAACAGAGGTACAGGGGTCATCCTGGTACTCGATTTCGGCCTCAGCCAGAGCGGTTTCGTCCTTGGGGCACCAGTACACGGGCTTCAGACCCTTGTAGATGTAGCCCTTGCGGTACATTTCGCCGAAGACCTTGATCTCCTCAGCCTCGAACTCCTTGTCCATGGTGCGGTAGGGGTGCTCCCAGTCGGCAACCACGCCCAGACGCTTGAAACCTGCCATCTGACGCTGGATATAGGTCTCGGCAAACTCGGCGCAGGCAGTACGGAACTCAGGAACGGGCATAGCCTTGCGGTTGATCTTGTTCTTCTTGATGATGGCGGACTCAATGGGCATACCGTGGTTATCCCAGCCGGGGACATAGGGGGTGTAGTGGCCCATCATGGCCTGGCTGCGGATAATGAAGTCCTTCAGAGTCTTGTTGAGGGCGTGGCCCATGTGGATGTCGCCGTTGGAGAAGGGAGGGCCGTCATGCAGCACAAAGGGAGGCAGGTCCTTGTTCTTTTCCAGCATAGCATTGTAGAGATCCAGCTCCTGCCAATGCTCCAGCATACCCGGCTCCCGGGCAGGCAGACCGGCCTTCATGGGGAAGTCGGTCTGGGGGGTGATGATTGTCTTCTTATATTCCATGGGAATATACCTCCATAAAGATATTCATAGATATGGGAAAAGCGCCTTTGCCTCTTAGAAATAAGAGACAAAGGCGCTTAAAACCTCTGCGGTACCACTCTTGTTCCGGTGATTTCACCGGCACTCGACGGCGCGATATCGGGCGCAACCCGGCACAGCCTACTGCCAAAGGGGTTGGGTGTGCTGCTCTGAGGGGATACCGTTCGACTTACCCTTACTGCCTTGCACCGTCCGGCAGCTCTCTGGAAGGGATCGGGGGAACGACTTGTCCTCGTCCTTGCATTGCCTATATTGAGAAAGCGTTTACTTTCTGGAAGGATCGTAGTTGCGGCCGAACTGCAGGTTCAGGCTGGCAAACTTACTGGTGGTGCTGTCACTCAGAGGATGGCGGGGGGCTGCCTTAGGAGCGGTGTCCTCGGTGGTGCCAACCAGAGCTTCCACGTTCTGAGCAATTTCTTCAGCCAGAGAGTCGCTGTCCATGGTGTAGGGCTCAGCGGGAGCCACAGGAGCAGCGGGAGCGACAGGTGCTACAGGAGCCACGGGAGCCACAGGTGCAGCAGGTGCAGCGGCGGGGGCGTTGTTGGCATCCTTAATCCGCTCCAGAGCCTGGACGCAGGTACGCATCTGGTCCTGAATCTCGGAGATCCGGGCAACAGCAACCTTCCGAGCCTCGTCCACACGGGCATTCTCGGCGGCAATCAGTGCATCGGTATTTCTGGCAGTCTGAGCAGAAGCGGCGGCTGCAGCGTTGGCAGTAGCGACCGCGTTGGCATTGGCGTTGCTCATCATCTGAGCACACTTTGCCTCGGCCTCACGGACCATCTGGTCACAGGTGCGCTGTGCATTGTGAACAGCTTCCTTCATGCTGGCCTCGTTCTTGCGGTACTCTTCCAGCTTGCCAACCAGGACGCGCATCTTGCTCTTGAGCAGGGCATTTTCCTTATACAGGGTAACATAATCCTCGGTCAGGGGCTCCAGGAACTCATCGACCTGCTGCATATCGTAGCCGCCGAAGGTGGATCTTCCGAAGGAAATCTGATCGATCTGCTGTGGTGTAAACATAAGATAACCCCTCTCTAACGTAAATACGTTTTACGTGTTGTTTATGTTTTATTTTTTAGATATAGCTTTCCACTTCTGCCTGCAGGGTTTCCAGGTCGCCCACAATGTCCATATTGTGAGGGCAGAACAGATAGGCAGACTGTGCAATCTTCTTGACATCGCCGTCCAGGGCGTAGACACAGCCGGACAGGAAGTCCACCACGCGGCGGGCCATAGCCTTGTCCACATTCTCCATGTTCACGATGACAGCCTTGCGGTTGCGCAGGTCGTCAGCGGCCTTAGAGGTGTCGTTAAAGCTGCCGGGACGGAACAGAACCACTTCCTGCTTGTTGGAGGAAGAATTCATGTTGAGAACCTGACCGGCAAAGCCGCCGGCGGAAGGAGAAGAGACGCTGTTTCCGGTGCTTACGCTGGGGAAAGAGAAACCGTCATCATCTTCATCATCGTCCATGGCAGGGGCCGGAGCAGGTGCGGGAGCAGGTGCACGGC
>JAHHRT010000103.1 GCA_020025615.1 Oscillospiraceae bacterium
CACTGCCGTGGAGGCCAAATTCGAAAACGGCAAGGTCGTCTACACCCCCGCCGCTGCTCTGGCTGACGGCATTGTAACCGTGAGCGTCACGGTCACCCGTGCCGACGACCAGGCCGAAAACACCTACACCTGGAAATTCAGCATGGGCGAGCCTATGGAGCAGCTGTACTTCGGTCAGCTCCACGCCCACACCCAGTATTCCGACGGTGCAGGCTCTCTGGAAAGCGCCCTGAACTATGTGAAGGACATCCCTGCCCGTGACAACGTGGACTTTGTTTCCTTCACCGATCACTCCAACTACTTCGACGGCTCCAAGATGGGCGGCAGCGTGCTCAAGGAAGACGCTCTGTTCCACATGACCGCCGAAAACGGCGCAACCAAGCAGATCACCGACAACTGGAACAGCTACAAGCAGGCCATTGCCGATTTCAACGCCGAATCCAACGGCCGTGTCACCCTGGCAGGCTTCGAAATGACCTGGTCCGGCGGCCCCGGCCACATCAACACCTTCAACACCCCCGGTATTGTCTCCCGCAACAACAAGACCCTGAACGACAAGACCGCCGATGCCGGTATGAAAGCCTACTACGCCCTGCTGAACAAGGACGCTCAGGCCGCAGAAGCCGGCGCAACCAACTGGGACGGCTCTGCCTATGACGGCAAGTCCATCAGCCAGTTCAACCACCCCGGCAAGACCTTCGGCACCTTCAAGGACTTCGCCTATTGGGACCCCATCACCGACCAGCGTATGTGCACCGTGGAAGTCGGCAACGGTGAGGGCAAGATTCACATGGGCGGCTACTACCCCAGCTACAGCGAATACACCAAGGCGCTGGACAAGGGCTGGCATGTGGCTCCCACCAACAACCAGGACAACCACAAGGGCCGTTGGGGCAACGCCAACGACGCCCGTGACGTCATCCTGACCGACAACTTCTCCGAGCAGGGCATTTATGACGCACTCCGCGCCAGAAAGGTCTATGCCACCGAGGACAAGAACCTGCAAATGTTCTACAACGTCAACGGTCAGCCCATGGGCTCCATCCTCAAGGAGATTCCCGCAGAGCTGAACATCGAAGTGGAACTGCACGACCCCGACCACTCTGATTCCATCGCCAAGGTGGAACTGGTTGTCAACTCCGGCCGCGTGGCCTACACCTGGGACAAGGCCGCTGCCGCCTCCGGCAAGCTGACCTGCACCCTGAAACCTGAATACAGCTATTACTACGTCCGTGTCACCGAGGCCGACGGCGATCTGGCCGTATCCGCTCCCGTCTGGGTCGGCGATGTGCTGAAACTGGGTATCTCCTCCGTGGAGTGCGACACCGCCATGCCTGTCACCGGCGAAGAGCTGAACATCAAGACCACCGTCTTTAACAGCGAAACGCAGCCCGCCACCGTGACCAAGGTTACCTACGCCGACGCCAACGGCAAGGTGCTGTTCACCGACGATGCCCCCAAGACCGTCAACAGTGCCAGCGAGCTGGTCATCTCCCAGCCCTACACCTTCGACGCTGCCATGCTCTACACCGTGAAGGTCACAGTGGACATGACCCAGGGCGGCAAGTCCTATTCCTACTCCATGGATCTGGAGCTGGACGTGGAAGACGCCAACGGTCTGGTCTATATCGGCTTTGACGCTGCCCACTACAACGAATATGTGTCCGGCAACTACAAGGACTCCATGGGCAACTTCGCAAACCTGGCTTCCAAGTATGCCGTCCGCACGGTCTATCTGGATACCAGCGACGCCCTGATTTCTGCCTGCTCCAACTCCAAGTACAAAATGCTGATTCTGACCGCACCCAGCCGCCGTCTGGCAGACGCCCAGAAGGACCCCAGATCCTACACGCAGGCCGAGCTGGATGCACTGAAGGCATTCAGCAATGCCGGCGGCACCATCGTTCTGGCCGGCTGGTCTGACCACTATGAGGACTTCCCCGATGCCCTGCCCAAGGACTTCAAGCACATGTCCGAAGCACAGAACGAAGTGCTGGCAGCCCTGGGTTCCTCCCTCCGTGTCAACGACGACGCCACCTATGACGATGTATACTCCAAGAAGGACGGCTGTGACCCCTGGCGGCTGTACTTCAACACCTACAACATGGAACACCCCCTGGCTGAGGGCGTGATCTATGACAAGGATCATCCTTACGACGATCTGTATACCGAACGGTTCAGCCACTACGGCGGCGCCTCCATCTACGCCGTGGGTCCCGACGGCAAACCTGCCGCAACCCTGCCCGCCACCGTGTCTCCCCTGGTCTTTGGCCATGAGAGCACCTACTCCAAGGACACCGACAAGGACAACAAGGGCGTTGTCGGTGGTCAGAAGTACCACAGCCCCAAGGACGACGACCGCCTGCTGATCCTGGCTACCGAGCAGCTGCCCGGCAAGGGCCAGATCATCGTCTCCGGTGCAGCCTTCATGTCCAACTTTGAAGTGCAGATGCAGATGGACAACAACGCACAGAAGAACTTCTCCAACTACCGCATCTGTGAAAACCTGCTCAAGGGTCTGAACCAGAAGAGCGTCGATACCATTGCAGCCGTTCAGGCCGAAAAGAACGAGGGTATCAAGTTCACCATTGAGGGTGTTGTCACCTCCAATGCTTCCGGTCATGACGCCAACACCGCTTTCTTTGACTGCATCTATCTGCAGGACGCCACCGCCGGCATCAACGCCTTCCCTGTGGCTGGCAACTTCAAGATCGGCGACAAGGTCCGCATCACCGGTCACACCTCCTCCTACAACGGCGAGCGTCAGATTGCCGTGAAGCAGATTGAGAAGATCGGCGAAGCAGCCGCACCCGCTCCCAAGGAAGTCACCGCCGCACAGATCAACGACGGTTCCGTGCTCGGCAGTCTCATCACCCTGAAGGGCACTGTCACCAGCTTCAGCAAGGACAACGGCCTGATCCAGACCATCATGGTCAAGGATGCCAACGGTCAGGAAGCCCGCGTCTTTATCGACGGCTACATCACCAAGGATCAGGATGTGCAGAACCTGAAGGAAGGCTGCAGCATCACTGTGACGGGTCTTGCCTCCTACGACAACAGCTTTGCAGGCCCCGCTCCCCGTATCCGTATCCGCAACCGCGCCGACGTGGTCTGCTCCGATGCACCGGTCAACCCCGATGTGCCCGTCAACCCGAATCACCCTGTCACCCCTGTGAAGCCGGTCACACCTCAGTCCTCCGGTCTGCCCTTTGTTGACGTTCCCAAGGGTGCATGGTATTATGACTCTGTTGAAAAACTGTACAACCAGGGTCTGGTCAACGGCATGACCGCAACCACCTTTGCGCCCGATGCCACCACCACCCGTGGTCAGGTTGTCACCATGCTGTGGCGTATGGCCGGACAGCCCGTTGTCAACTACCGCATGACCTACCAGGATGTGCCTGCTGACGCCTACTACGCCGAGGCTGTCCGCTGGGCTTCCTCCACCGGTGTGGTCACCGGCTACAACGACCAGACCTTCGGTCCCAATGATCTCATCACCAGAGAGCAGCTGGTCTCCATCCTCTATCGCCATGCCAAGAAGATGGGCTGTGATGTCAGCGCCACCGCCAAACTCACCGGCTTCCTGGATGCCGACCAGATCTCCGATTGGGCCAGAGACGCCATGACGTGGGCCTGCGGTGTGGGTCTTATCACCGGTGTGGGCGAAGGACGCCTGATGCCTCAGGGCCAGGCCACCCGCGCACAGATTGTGACCATCCTCGACCGTTTCCTGAGTCTGCGTTAACAAAAATTCCGCTTTCTAAAAACCGCAAAGGGGCCTGACACACCTGTGTCAGGCCCCTCCCTGAACTTTGCGTCCAAACAGGCCGCAGCAAAAGGAGAACCCATTTATGATTCAAAACGCGCCATCCCATAAACAGGCTGCCAACAAACTGTGGACAAAATTCCTCCCGCTTTTGCTGGTGCTGATCGGCTGTGCGGCCCTGGCTTTCTGGGCCAATCGGCCGTCTCCCGATCAGGTGCCCACCTCTGCCAGCCTGAGAACGTATGTGCCCGCCAAGGTCGTGGCCGTGCTGGAGGACAACGCCTCCCCCGACACCTGGACGGAGGGTCTGCGGCTGGGCGATCAGCTGCTGGAAGTCGAGCTGCAGCGCGGCGAATTTCGAGGCACCAGACTGCAAACGCCCAACTTTCTCAGCCCCTATTACAACATCGATGTGGGTGTGGGAGACCGCGTTCTGATCTATCTCGATGTGGATGAAGCAGGCAACCCCTTTGTGGCCTCCATTGCCAACTATTACCGAACCCCCGTCCTTCTGGGGCTGGTGGTGCTGTTCTTCGGTCTGCTGCTGGTGCTGGGCGGTAAAAAGGGTCTGCGGGCGCTGTTTGGCCTGGTGTTCACCCTGGCCTGCCTGTGGTTCCTGCTCATCCCCCTGCTGCTCAAAGGCATTCCGCCCATTCCTCTGACCATTGCCATTGTTGCGCTGACTGCTGCCGTGACACTGCTGGTGCTGACCGGGTTCACGAAAAAGACCCTCTGCGCCACGCTGGGCTGCATCGGCGGCGTGGCAGCTGCCGGACTGCTGGCATCCCTGGCCGGAACCCTCACCCCGCTCAACGGCTTTCATATGCCGGAAGCCGAGGATCTGGTTCTCCGCGCTGCGGACAGCGGCCTGACCATCCGCGGTCTGCTGGTCTGCGGCATTCTGATTTCTTCCCTCGGTGCCGTAATGGATGTGGCTATGACCATTTCCTCCGCCTGCAGCGAGCTGGTGGAGGTGAACAGCAGTCTCAGCGCAAAAGAGCTGTTCCGCTCCGGTATGAACATCGGCCGGGACGCCATGGGCACCATGGCAAACACCCTGATTCTGGCGTTCACCGGTGCTTCTCTCAATATGCTCATTTTGTTCCGGGTCTTTGACTATCCCATCATTCAGATTGTCAACTCGGATATGATGGCCATTGA
>JAHHRT010000104.1 GCA_020025615.1 Oscillospiraceae bacterium
AAGGCTCTCCCGCAGGGGGGACGGTTTGCAAAGTAGACTAAGAGGGCTTAGGCCGCAACTCTTTGTCGAAAAGCTCCTACGGAGGTTTTCGACAGCCTAAAAATGCGCCTGATGCGGAGTGCATCAGGCGCATTGTGTTTGATTTGTGCCGAAGTTAGGCCTTGCCGGCGTCCTTCAGCAGCTGCTCCAGAGAAGCAATTTCTTCTGCATCGCGGGTGGTATCCAGCTGCTGCAGAATGTTCTTTGCGTACTGCCAATCGGTATCGGAACCGGTGGCCTGAGCGCGGTTAAATACAACCTCAGCCATGGCGTAGCCGGAGCGGACCAGGGGATGCTCTGCATCCACACCCTCAGCGGCATTCACCAGCTTCAGCTTGTCCTGAGCCATTTCAGCCAGCAGAGCGCTGATGGCTTCCTGAGAGGGAACTGCACGGTCGTTAATGCCCTGGTACAGCAGCTGAGCGGCGAAGCCCAGGGTGGAAGAGGTATACCAGTTGCCGTTGAACTTGTTGGGGTTGTTGGCGGGATCGGTAACAGGGGAGTTGATCTTGTTGGTCAGGTAGACCATCACCAGATTCTCGGCAGGATCAATCAGGGTGAGCGTACCGGTCCAGCCCTGGTGACCGATGGTGTTCCGGGAGGACTGAGTACCGAAGTACCATTCCCGCTTCATGTTGGCTTCACGCCACCAGCCCAGGCCCCACTGAGGAACATCTTCCTTCTTGGGAGCGGTAAAGGTATCCATTACGTTGAGGTCAAAGAACTTGTTGCTGCCATAGCCGCCGGTCAGCATGACGGAAGCCAGCTTGGCAAGGTCCGTGGCGTTGGCGAACATACCGGCGTGACCGGAGATGCCGCCCATAGCATAGTAGCACTTTTCGTCGTGAACCTGGCCCTGGAGGGTGTCGGTACGAACGCCGGAGAAGGAAATGGCACCGTCACGGGTATTGCCGTTGAGCTCGGTAGCAGCGCAGTCCTCGGGCTTAAAGCCGTTCTCCAGAGGATTGTAGGTGACATGCTCCAGGCCCATGGGCTCCCAGAAGGTCTCCTTCAGGAAGGAGGAGAACTCCTTGCCGGTGACCTTTTCAATCACAAAGCTCAGCAGAATATAGTCCACGTCGGAGTAAACCGTCTTAGTGCCGGGCTGGTACATCAGCGGGGTCTTGAAGATGGACTTGAGAGTGGCCTGACGGGTCTGGGCGTTGCCCTCGTGACCGGAGTAAAGCACATTCTGGGTTTCGGGATCGGGCTTCTGGGTGGTCTGGTCGAAAGCATCGTTGTGATACTGCGGATCTGCGGGGAAGCCGGCCTGGTGCCGCAGTACGTCACGGATGGTGAGAGCGGACTTCCACTCCTTAACGGTTTCCAGCTCCACAGGCTCGTAGTCAGCAAACTGGATGGAAATGGTGTCGTTCACAAATTCCTGGCCCAGAATGTCGCTGATACGGCTGTCCAGGTTCACAAGGCCCTGGGATACCAGGTACTGCAGAGCGTAGTTGACGGAGTACATCTTGGAGTTGGAAGCCAGATCGTACAGGGTGTCGTTGGTGACAGGTGCACTGTCAGTCTTGGGGGTGCCGTCGGGGTTGTAGGCGTTCACAGTGCCCCATGCGTTCTGATAGACCAGACGACCGTCCTTGACCACTGCCATCTGTGCACTGGTGAAGCCGTTTTTCACGTCGGCTTCTACAATGCTGCTGATGGCATCCAGAACGTCAGAGGAGATGCCCACTTCCTCGGGGGTGCCCTCTATAACGGTGGGGTAGGGAATGTTGACCTTGACAGCCTCGGCAAGGTCGGCGGGCTGGATGTTGCCCAGCTGAATACTGTTCAGGCCGTTTACAGTATATGCGGAGATGTCCAGGGCCCAGGTCTTGCCTGCGGTCATGGAGCTGGTATCCACGCAATGGTTGTTCACAAACAGGGAGAAGCTGGTGACGCCTTCGGCGGGGGTGATGTACAGGGTGCCCTGACCGCTGTAACCGTTGAAAGAGTACATACTGTTCATGCCCAGGGTATCATCCACATAGCCGGCCCAGTCGGGGAAGGTCACTTCTGCCAGCCACTGCGCATCGGGCAGGGTAACGGCAGAAACAGGGGCACTTGCGGCAGGAGCGGCGGCAGCAGTTGTGGGAGCTGTGTTGGGAGCAGCGGGCTTCTGACCGCAGCCTGCCAGCAGGGTGCCGGTCATCATCACTGCGGACAGAGTCAGCGCACAGCCTCTCTTCATATTCAGGTTCATAGGTTTTCCTCCTTAATCTTTGCGTTGTGTATGGACAATGTGCACTTGCCCGTACACCTATCACAGTATTCCCGGGATTTCTCTGACGGAAGCAATACTGTGAAGAAGGCCCTCAATATGTGCCCTATTGTACGGATTCTGACACATGGTGTCAATCATTTGCCAATGCTTTGGTATTTTGTTTCTTCCTTTGGATGAATGACGATGGGTTTAGATAAATATGTGAAATCTTTTCGGCTCTGTTTTGATGATTTGTGGATATTGCTGCATCATAATAAGAAAATATACGGATGATAAAGAAAATGGATAATACATTTGGAATATCTTCCGATGCACCCCAGAGACGCTTCCCTGTGGCGGACGGTTCACAGCCTCCCTGCAAACAGCGAATTTGTCCCCGCGGGAGAATCGAAACCGGGGCGGATGGTTGGCTTTGCTTCGGATTCTGGAACCGCAGTGGTGAGGTGCAGAGGGATTTTTGTTGTATATCAGAAGATTTTATGATATGATACTCCAAAAAATACAGGAGGTTTCCTATGGATCTGGAACAACTGAGAAAGAAAATGGACGAGGCCGGGTATATCTATGACGATACCCTGGCAACAGTCCTCTATGTAGCCCTGGAACTGGGGCGGCCCCTGCTCATCGAAGGTGCGGCAGGTGTTGGCAAGACGGAAATCGCCAAGGTCATGGCGGCGGCTCTGGAGCGGGATTTGGTGCGCCTGCAGTGCTATGAAGGTCTCGATGAGAGCAAGGCACTTTATGAGTGGAACTACCAGAAGCAGCTGCTCTCCATTCAGGTGAATATGAACAGCGAGGACCGGGACGCTCTGACCAAGTCCCTGTTCAGTGACGAATATCTGCTGGAGCGGCCCCTGCTCAAGTCCATCCGCTCGGAAAAGCCGGTGGTGCTGCTCATTGACGAAATCGACAAGGCAGATGAGGAGTTTGAAGCCTTCCTTTTGGAGCTGCTTTCCGAGATGCAGGTGACCATTCCCGAGGTGGGCACCATCAAAGCCCGGTCTGTGCCCTTTGTGGTGCTGACCTCCAACCGTCAGCGGCCCCTGTCGGAAGCCCTGCGCCGCCGCTGTGCCTATCTCTACATCGACTACCCGGATGTGGAAAAGGAGCTGGCGATTCTCCGGGCCAAGCTGCCCCATGTGGATGATCGGCTCTGCGCCCAGGTGGCTCTGGCGGTCCACAAGCTGCGGGAGAATCCTGCCATCCTGAAAAAGCCCTCCATTGCCGAGTCTCTGGACTGGGCAGCGGCACTGGATGCCCTGGGGATTCGGGAGCTGACCCCGGACACGGTGAATCAGACTGCGGGCTTTGTCCTCAAAAACAGCGAGGACCTGAACTGTATTCGGGAAGAAGGCAGCTGCGGAGGTTGTCACCATGGCTGATCCCCAGGTTTATCTGGAAAAGCTCACAGCCTTTTCCAGAATCCTTCGGATGGAGGGGCTGACCATCGGCCCCAAGGAGACGGCAGATGCTGCCCAGCTGTTAGGCGTCCTGGGCTTTGAAGACCGGGAGCGGGTGAAAACCGCTCTTCGGACGGTGTATGCCAAGTCCCGGGAGGAGCAGAGCGTGTTTGACCGGGCCTTTGACGGCTTCTTCCTCTCGGAAGAGGAGATCCGCAGGCAGGCCCAGGAGGCAGCTCAGCATCAGCAGGAACAGGCCCAGCGGCAGCAGGAGGCCCAGGAGGAATTGGAGCGGTTCGGGGACCCGGTGGATCTCACCCAGCAGCAGCGGCAGACCTACGCCGAAATGCCTGAGGAGGTTCGGAAAAAGCTCAGAAACTTCATGGAAAAGTACAAGGGCACTGCGGAACGCAACCCCAAGCTCTACGGCGATTTCATCCATTCGGTGTTTGCCAAAACCCTGATGGAGCAGCAGATGCTCCTGGAGGATGCGGCGGTGGGCTGCGGCGAAGCAGACCCGGAGATCGGTCTCATGTACCGGGATTTGTCCCAGTTTCAGGACCGGGAAATTCCCAAGGCCATCGATATGATTAATACCATTGCCCGGCAGTTAAACGGTGAGCTGAATGCCAAGCGAAAGGCGGGCGGCTCCACCGGGAAGCTGGATTTCCGCCGGACCATCCGAAAGGGTCTGGAGACTGGCGGCAGTTTCTACCGCCTGAGCTATAAGAAAAAGCGGCAGAGAAAAAAGCAGCTGGTGGTTCTGTGCGATGTGTCCGGCTCTATGATGCAGTTTTCTGAATTTGCCCTGCGATTTATCCAGTCCCTCAATCAGGTGGCGGACAGCTCCAGAGTGTTCCTCTTCTCGGAGGTGCTGGTGGAGGCAGACCCCTTTAAGCTCCAGAATATGGACCTGTTTCGCAGTTATGTGAAGGAATCCGGCGTCTACGGACGGGGAACAGATTTGGGTACAGCTCTGGAAATCCTCTGTGCAGAGCAGCCCAGAATCCTGGGCCCGGCTACCACGCTGCTGATTCTCTCGGATACCAAGACCATCGACCAGCCCCGGGCGATGGCGGCACTTCTGGAGGCCAAACGCCAGGCGGGCAGATTGATCTGGCTCAATCCCATTCCGGAACGGAAGTGGCAGTACCTGCGCAGCGTTCAGTCCATGGCGGCCCTGTGCACCATGGTGCCATGCAGCACGCTGCGGGAGCTGGCAGATGCCTGCCGAAAACTGACCCATCCCTAAAAA
>JAHHRT010000105.1 GCA_020025615.1 Oscillospiraceae bacterium
GTTATTGGGGATCATGCTCGCCGAATTCGGCGTGGGTGTGCTCGTGGTTTCCTTCGTCCGAACCATGGACATGGGTATGACTGTGGGTGTGGCTGTGCTCGTGGGTATGGACCAAATCGCCGTGTCTATGCTCATGGGTGTGCACATGGGTGTGTGTATGGCAGTGCTGAAGACTGATGGTATCCCGAACCATCAGCACAGCAGCCGCCACCATAATGGCAAAGGCCAGACAGAACTGCACGCCTACCCGCTCCCGGAGCAGAAGCACCCCAAAGAGCACGCCCAGGAAGGGGGCAATGGAATAATAGGCGCTGGTTTTTGCGGCTCCCAGGTCCTTCTGGGCCTTGATATAGAAATTGATGCTGAGACCGTAGGATACAAAGCCCAGCAGGCAGATTGCCCCAATCCAGGGAAGGGGCGGCAGCTTCTCTCCAATCGCCAGGGCAATGATCAGACTGCCCAGGCCGGAGAAACAGCCCTTGATGGTGGTAATCTGGGTGGAGCTTTTGTTGCTGAGCATCCGGGTGCAGTTGTTTTCCAGGCCCCAGCAGCAACAGGCCCCCAGCACATACAGGGAACCGACATGGAACTGGAAGCTCCCCTCCCCTTCAAAGCTCAGAATCACGCTGGCAAGGGTCACCAGGGAAATGGCAAGAATCAGCCGCTTGGACAGCACCTCCCGGAACACAAAATGGGCAATGAGAGAGGTTGCCACAATTTCAAAATTATTGAGCAGGGATGCATTGGAAGCATTGGTGCGGCTGAGACCCAGCATCAGGAGAATGGGGGCGGCAATGTCCAGGACCACCATGCCAACGGTATAGGGAAGCTCCTTCCGGGTCAGCGGTGCCTGGGCTTCGGTCTGCTTCCGCCCCTCTGCCAGCCGCACCAGCATCAAGCCCAGGCCTGCACCCAGGTATAAAAACGCCGCCATCATGGTTGGCTCTGCCTTTTGCAGCATCCACTTCGACAGCGGAACATTGATGGCATACAGTGCCGCCGCCAGAAGGGCAAAGAGGGTGGCAATGGTTTTCTTTTTCATCTCAGCAAATCCTCCTTTTTCCGAAAACGCCCCATCTGTTCCCGGAACGTGGGAACAAATGGGGCGCTTTTCCCCATTGCGGGGTATTAGCCTTTATATCTGGGCTCGCAGGTCAGATTGACACCAAGCCGCTTGAAGGTCCGCTCATCTACAGGGGACAGAATCACCGAGGAATGAACCTCGCAGCCCCGGAGATTGCTCAGCTGCTCCATGGCCAGCTCTGCCATGGGGCTGGTGGCTGCACTGATGGACAGGGCAATGAGGGTCTCATCGGTATGCAGTCTGGGGTTGCGGTTGCCCAGATGGTCCACCTTGAGGTGCTGGATGGGTCCCAGAACCACCGGAGAGATCAGGTGCAGCCGATCCCGGATTCCACCCAGTGCTTTCAGGGCGTTGAGGAGAAGGGCCGAGGATGCACCCAGCAGGTCAGAGGTCTTGCCGGTGATGATGCGTCCGTCAGGCAGCTCCAGCGCCGCCGCAGGCTTGCCGGTTTTTGCCGCCAGCTCCAGAGCCGGAGCGACTACCCGCCGCTGCTCCGGGGTGACACCGGCCTTCTTCATCAGAAGCTCCAGCTTCCGCAGCACAGCATCGCCGGTCTTACCCTGCTTCTGCTCGCACATGGCAACATAGTAGCGGCGAATGATTTCCTGCCGGGATGCCTCCCGGGCAGCCTCGTCGTCCACAATGCAGTTGCCCACCATGTTGACACCCATATCTGTAGGAGACTGATAGGGGCAGTGTCCCAGAATCTTATCGAAGATTGCCACCAGAACGGGGAATGCTTCCACATCCCGGTTGTAGTTCACCGTGGTAACACCATAGGCATCCAGGTGGAAGGGGTCAATCATGTTCACGTCATTGAGGTCTGCCGTTGCAGCCTCATAGGCCAGGTTCACAGGATGATTGATCGAGAGGTTCCAAATGGGGAAGGTCTCAAACTTGGCATAGCCGGCGGTGGTTCCCCGCTTGTGCTCGTGGTAGAGCTGGCTCAGGCAGGTGGCAAGCTTGCCGCTGCCGGGTCCGGGAGCCGTAACCACAACCAACTCCCGGCTGGTCTCAATATAGTCGTTTCTGCCGAAGCCCTCGTCACTGACCACGTGGGCGGTATCGGAAGGATAGCCCGCAATGTCATAGTGGTGATAGACTCGGATGCCCATTCCCTCCAGCCGGGACTGGAAAGCCCGAGCCAGGGTCTGGTCCGCAAACCGGGTGAGGACCACGCTGGACACATACAGACCGAAGTCCCGGAAAATACCAATGAGCCGGATCACATCCCGGTCATAGGTGATACCCAGGTCGCCCCGAATCTTATTCTTTTCAATGTCATCTGCATTGATGACGATGACCATTTCCACCTGGTCCTTGAGCTGCAGGAGCATCCGCAGCTTACTGTCAGGCTGGAAGCCGGGAAGGACCCGGGACGCATGGTTATCATCATAGAGCTTGCCGCCGAACTCCAGGTACAGCTTGCCGCCGAACTGGGCGATTCTGTCCCGGATATGCTCCGACTGCATTTGAAGGTATTTATCATTATCAAAGGCCACAGCCGCCATATTGAAACGCCTCTTTCTAAATCCATACTGAAAAGTATTATACCTGATGCATCATCAAATAGCAAGAAATTTACAAGATAAATTCTTATTTTGCAGGAATTGACAGGTTCCACAAAAAAATGCTATAATTCTCATACAATATATAAAAAGGAGCGTCAAGATTCGTGAAATTCCTGCATCAATTTCTTCTGATTATGTTGTTTTCATTCTTGGGTGAGCTGCTCCACAGCCTCATTCCCCTGCCCATTCCTGCATCCATCTACGGGATGGTCCTGGTGTTCGCCGCTCTGTCTCTGAAAATCATCAAGCCCCAGGCCGTGCGGGACGCAGGTTCTTTCCTGGTTTCCATTCTGCCGGTGCTGTTTGTGGCCCCGATTGTAAGTCTCATGGACTGCTGGGATATCATCCGTCCTCATCTCGTTCCCATTCTGGTGATTCTCATTGTGAGCACCTTCCTGTGCTTTGCCGTCTGCGGCTGGACTGCACAGTTCTTCATCAAAAAGAAGCAGGAGGGCAAGAACAATGATTGAGCTTCTCTCTGCAAATCAGTATTTCTTTATTCTTCTCACCCTGGTGTCCTTTGCCATTGGCAGCTTGATCCAGAAAAAATGGAAGTATGCCATTCTCAATCCCCTGCTCATCGGTGCCGTGCTGGTTGTCCTGACCCTCAGCCTGCTGGGTATTCCCAATTCCACCTATCAGGCCGGATGCTATCTGCTCAACTACCTGCTGACCCCCGCCACCATCTGCCTGGCAATCTCCTTTTACGAGCAGTTCCAGGCCATGAAAAAGCACATCGGCGCAATCCTGGTGAGCCTGGGAATGGGCACCATCTGCTGCCTGGGAAGTCTGTATCTCATGTGCCGTATGGCAGGCCTTGACCGTGTACTGACCCTTTCTCTGCTGCCCAAGAGCATCACCACCGCCATTGGCGTGGCCCTCAGTGAGGAAATCGGCGGCATTGCAGCCATCACCTCTGCCAGCATCGTTGTCACGGGAATCCTTGCAAACATTGCCGGCCCCACCCTTTGCAAGCTCCTGAAAATTCACGACCCCATCGCCCAGGGTGTGAGCTTCGGCACTGCGGGCCACGTAATCGGCACATCCCGGGCCGCTGAGATGAGCGAGCTTGCCGGCGCAGTCAGCAGCTTTGCGCTCACCTGCACAGGCATCTTCACCTGCATTGTGCTCTCCCTCACTGCCCAGTTCCTTTAATTTGTCAAACACACAAAAAAGTCGAGGACTTGATTGTCCTCGACTTTTTTCATCCGTCAGATGCTAAACTCCACGGACCGTTTCAGCAGACCCAGCCGTGTTCGTTGCAGCCTTGTGGTTCACCGCTTCTCAGCGGTACATCTTTCGGTCTCTCCATTGGTGCCCGGGAGTTAAGTACCGGGCCTGCGGTAAGGCACACAGCCACACCGGGTAACGGTAAGCACCCAGGCTGGGCAGCAATACCAGGCCCGGTGCACAGAGCTGTGACATTGGTTGCTTCCCCTGTCACAAGGTATCTATGCTGTCCGAAGGATGAACGCATGGGTACATCCCATTTGGGGCGGAGTATCCATACTAACGTACTGCGGGGCAAGATGCAAAAGGCCCCGGCAGCCGAAGCCGCCGGGGACACATTTAGGAAGTAACTGTAATTAAACATTCCGTCTCTTGCGGTCCATCAGGACAACGGCAAGAGCGCCAGCGGAAATCATCATTACAGCAGTGGTAGCAAAGATCATGCTCTCGTCACCAGTCTTAGGATTGCTCTTATCGGGGTTGCTGTTGCTGGGAGCATTCTTATCGGTGATCATGCAGAAGATATTGGTAGTGCCGTCAAGGCCAACAGTCTTGATCTGCTCGATGGGCTTGGGGTTATCGCCAGCCTTGAAGAGGGTCCAGCCCTCTCTGTCGAACCAACCAGCGAACTTGAAGGACTTGTTGCCGTTCTTGTAGTAGTTCTCGATCTTGACGTCGCTCAGCTTGATGACGTCACCAACACCGTAGCCGTACAGCTGAACGGTATCGTAAGGATCCTTGGTGTTGCCGTTGCGGTAGATGAACAGCTTCACGCGAGCTTCCTCAACCCACTTAGCCTTCAGGATGATGTCGTGGTCCATGTTGTAGGTGGTGTTAGCGGTGAACTCGGTGTTGTCCAGGTACCAGCCCTTGAACACGTAACGGTTGCGGGAAGGAACGGGCAGGTCGCCGATTCTATCGCCGTAAACAACGCTCTTGGTCTTAGTTGTCAGACCGTTCACGCCGGGGTCCAGAGTGATGGTGTA
>JAHHRT010000106.1 GCA_020025615.1 Oscillospiraceae bacterium
TCGCCGCACCACATGGTCTTGATAAAGCCGCCGTTCTTCTCCTGCAGCTCCTTGGCCTCCTCCAGCGAGTGAGCCTCGTAGATGTGGTCGGTGAGGTTCTTCTTAGCCTTCTCGAACATACCCTGATGGACAGCTTCCAGCTGCTCTGCAATGGCAGTCTCCAGCTGATCCAGCTTCACGACAATCTTCTCACGGTCGGTACGGCGGACAATGACGCACTCGCCATTCTCCAGATCACGGGGGCCGCACTCAACACGCAGAGGCACACCCTTCATCTCGTACTCGGCGCACTTCCAGCCCATGGAGTTGTCGGAATCGTCCATCTTCACACGGAAACCGGCAGCGGTCAGACGGTCCTTCAGCTGAGAAGCAGCCTCCAGAACGCCGGGCTTGTGCTGGGCAACAGGCAGGATCACCACCTGAACGGGAGCGATCTTGGGAGGCAGCACCAGGCCGTTGTTGTCGCCGTGGGTCATGATGATGCCGCCGATGAGACGGGTAGAAACGCCCCAGGAAGTCTGGAAGGGATTCACACGCTGGTTGTTCTTATCGGTGAAGGTGATGTCGAAGGCCTTTGCGAAGCCGTCGCCAAAGTAGTGGGAAGTACCGGCCTGGAGAGCCTTCCGGTCGTGCATCATGCACTCGATGGTGTAGGTAGCCTCAGCGCCGTTGAACTTCTCCTTGTCGGTCTTCTGACCGCGGGTAACAGGCATAGCCAGAACATTCTCGCAGAAGTCTGCATAGAGGTTCAGCATCTGCTCTGTGAAGGCCTTGGCCTCCTCAGCGGTAGCGTGCATGGTGTGGCCCTCCTGCCACAGGAACTCGCGGTGGCGCAGGAAGGGGCGGGAGGTCTTCTCCCAGCGCAGAACGCTGCACCACTGGTTATACTTCAGAGGCAGATCCCGGTGGGACTGAATGATGTTTGCAAAGTGCTCGCAGAACAGGGTCTCAGAGGTGGGGCGGATGCAGTAGCGCTCCTCCAGCTCTTCGTTGCCGCCGTGGGTAACCCAGGCGCACTCGGGGGCAAAGCCCTCAACATGGTCCTTCTCCTTCTGCAGCAGGCTTTCGGGGATCAGCAAAGGCATATAGACGTTCTCAACGCCAACCTTCTTGAACTCCTTATCCATGATGTTCATGATGTTCTCCCAGATGGCATAGCCGTAGGGACGGTAGATGAACACGCCCTTAATGGAAGAATAGTCGATGAGCTGAGCCTTCTTGCACACGTCGGTAAACCACTGGGTAAAGTCTACCTCCATGTCGGTGATCTGCTCAACCTTCTTGTCTTTAGCCATATTCCTTAACCTCTCTTTTTCCGTCGGAATCCTAAAAATGTATACCGAGTGAAATTAGAATTTTGTTCTTATATTGTATCATATCTGTCAAGTCTCTGCCTAGGGGGAAATTTCAACTTTTCCCGAAGATGGGGACGTTTCCCCTGCCGCCCCTCTGTCAGACAGAATAATTTTCAAAAGTCATTGTAATTTCGGCGGAAATTTGATATACTCGGGAAAGAAATATTGATTCGGGGGTTTTACCATGAAATCCATCCGCGAAATTTATAAAATTGGAAAAGGGCCCTCCTCCTCCCATACCATGGGGCCGGAGCGGGCTGCAAAACTCTTTCGGGAGCGCAACCCGGAGGCTGACGCTTTCCGTGTGATTCTCTACGGTTCTCTCAGCAAAACCGGCGTAGGCCACGGCACGGACCGGGTTCTGCGGGAAGTCCTCTCTCCCCTGCCTGCGGAGATTGTTTTCTCCCAGGAGGTTCTGCCGGACAGCCACCCCAACACCATGGATTTTTCCGCCTTCCGGGCGGGCAAGGAGATCGATTCTCTCCGGGTGGAGTCCATCGGCGGCGGCGATATCCGCATTGCAGGCCAGAAGGACACCGAAGGGGAAGAAGTTTATGTGGAGCACTCCTTTGCGGAAATCGCTGATTTCTGCAAGTGGCGGTATATCGGCACCCTGTCTGAGTATGTAGAGCTCAACGAGGGGCCGGAAATCTGGGACTTCCTCATGGAGGTCTGGCACACCATGAAAAACGCCATTGACGAGGGCCTGGCTGCGGAGGGCGTTCTCCCCGGCGGCCTGAATGTCCAGCGCAAGGCCAAGTTCCTCTATGAGCAGGTGCCTGAGCACGACTACCCCGCCCTCAAGGAATTCCAGCTCATCGCCGCCTATGCCTATGCCGTTGCGGAGCAGAACGCAGACAACGGTACTGTGGTGACCGCACCCACCTGCGGTGCCTGCGGTGTTGTCCCTGCGGTGCTGAAATACGCCCAGGTCACCAAGGGCTTTACCGATGAGCAGATTTGCCGTGGTCTGGCCACCGCCGGTATCATCGGCAACCTCACCAAGAGCAACGCCTCCATCTCCGGCGCAGAATGTGGCTGTCAGGCGGAAATCGGCACCGCCTGTTCCATGGCTGCCGCCGCCCTGGCTGAGCTTTATCACCAGGACCTGGACCAGGTGGAGTACGCCGCCGAGGTGGCTATGGAGCACCATTTGGGCCTTACCTGCGACCCCATCTGCGGTTTGGTGCAGATTCCCTGCATCGAGCGCAACGCCATCGCCGCCAACCGCGCGATGGATGCCTGCAACCTGAGCTATTTCCTCACCGGGTCCCGGAACATCAGCTACGATATGGTCTGCCGTGCCATGCACGAGACCGGCGTGAATCTGAACCATCGCTTCCGAGAGACCAGCGAAGGCGGCCTCGCCAAGCTCTATAACCGCAAGCGTAATCCCTGAAAATGCAAGAAAGTACAATACCCGGATCTGTCATGGATTCGGGTATTTTTCCGACAGGGATATGGGGCCGCTGAGATTTTGGCTCTGCAAATGGGTTTTCCCGAAAAATCCCATAAAACCAATCCACCGTTTCCCGGAAAAATCGGCAGAATCCCTTTGGAAATCTATTGAAATAATTGGGCTTCTGCGCTATAATAAGAAAGTATGTGGATTTCAGGTCTGTCAGAATTCTGAAACCCGTTTGGGCGTGGGCCGTTGCCAGTATTGGTCCCGCTCATCCTCTGAAATCGTAAAACATCCCCAGAATAAAGGAGACAATATATATGAAACTTGGTATCGTCGGCCTGCCTAACGTGGGCAAGTCCACACTCTTTAACGCAATCACCAACGCAGGCGTTCCCGCAGACAACTACGCATTCTGCACCATCGACCCCAACGTGGGCGTGGTTTCCGTGCCCGATGAGCGGCTGGACTGGCTGGCAGAGATGCACAACCCCAAGAAGGTCACCCCCGCTGTTGTGGAATTCGTAGACATCGCCGGCCTTGTGAAGGGTGCCTCCAAGGGCGAGGGCCTGGGCAACAAGTTCCTCAGCAACATCCGCACCACCGACGCCATTGTCCATGTGGTTCGCTGCTTTGAGGACTCCAACGTCACCCACGTGGAAGGCTCCACCGACCCCCTTCGTGATATTGATATCATCAACCTGGAGCTGGTCATGGCTGATATTGAAATGGTGGAACGCCGGATTGACAAGTGTCAGAAGGCTGCAAAGGGCGGCAACAAGTCCTTCCTGAAGGAAGCCGAGCTGTTCAGCGACCTGCTGGCTCACCTGAACGAAGGCAAGCTGGCCCGGACCTTTGAGTGCTCTGAGGACGATATGGCCCTCATCGCCACCTCCGACCTGCTGACCCTCAAGAAGACCATTTATGTTGCAAACCTGGGTGAGGACGAGGTCAACAACCCCGAGTCCAGCCGTCACTACATGGCTGTGAAGGAGCTGGCCCAGGCTGAGGGCAGCGAGGTCCTCCCCATCTGCGCCAAGCTGGAAGCAGACATTGCCGAGCTGGACGATCCCGAGGAAAAGGCTATGTTCATGGAAGAGCTGGGTGTTCAGGAATCCGGCCTAGACCGCCTGATCCGCAGCAGCTACGCTCTGCTGGGTCTCATCTCCTTCCTCACTGCCGGTTCTGACGAGTGCCGTGCATGGACCATCAAGCGTGGCACCAAGGCTCCCCAGGCTGCCGGTAAGATTCACACCGACTTTGAGCGGGGCTTCATCCGCGCCGAAGTCATCGCCTTTGAGGACATGAAGGCCTGCGGCACCATGGCTGCTGCCAAGGCAAAGGGGCTGGTCCGCAGTGAAGGCAAGGAATACGTTATGAAGGACGGCGACATCGTCAACTTCCTGTTTAACGTCTAAGAAACTGTGTAAAAAAGTGGCTGATGTCTTTGCATCAGCCACTTTTTTATAGCATTTTCAGGAGCCACAGAATCGCCAGGTGGACGGGATAGAACAGGTAGAACCCCCACTGCACCGCCTTACTGCTGCTGACCTTTTTCCCGGAATAGAAAGCAATGGGAATCATCGCCAGCACCGAAAACAGCTCAATGGGAATGTTCACTCCCAGAAGCCGCACCGGGAAGCTGGGGCGCACAAGACTGATCACCGCCAGGCCCGCGGTCATGGGCAGCACGCCCAGACCATACTCCCGGGCCAGTCCGAAAAACAGAATCATAAGCACACCCTGGCTGCCGTAATCCGTGTGAAAGAGGTCTGCCAGCAGCACAAAGGGAATGACGGCGCAGAGCTTTCCCAGGGGATTGGAAATTTTAGACATTGTTTCCAATGCCAGAAAGCCCAGAAGCAGGGTGAGCAGAACATTCTGATGCAGCCAGGTGCTTCTGCCATACAGCGCAAAATCAAAGGGAAGCTCCGACAGGAGCATCACCGCAGCCAGCCGCAGAGCGTAGTTCCTGGGATTTTTGGTATAGTGGGCACCTTCTGCCAGCAAAAAGCAGTAGATGGGAAAGGCC
>JAHHRT010000107.1 GCA_020025615.1 Oscillospiraceae bacterium
AATACCTTCTAAGTAGAAAACCCCTTGTGTGAAGTCACCGCCGGACACAGTGGCTTCCAGAAAAGGCCCAAAGGCCGCAAATACCGGGAGAGCAGTAACTCCCGGTATTTTTCTTTGGGCAGGGGAGTATACAAAAAGACCGCTTCCCAATAGAAGCGGTCAGTGTGTCAAAAAAGCATCGGAGATTTTACGGTTTCTATTCAGAAGCAGTTCCCCTCAATCATTTGCCGGGTATTTTAGACAACAAAAAACGCCACCCCGATTGGGATGACGTTTTCATTGGCGACCCGGAACGGACTCGAACCGTCGACCTCCAGCGTGACAGGCTGGCGTGCTAACCGACTGCACCACCGGGCCAAGTTCTTAATCAGAACAAGACGTATTATAACAGATAAACAACATCTTGTAAAGACCCAAAATGAAAAAATTCTAAAAAACAGGAAAGATTGTGAAAAATCCGGGAAATTACAGAAACTTCCCGGATTTTAGAAGCTTAATACCGCTTTAAGTGGTTTTCCACAGAAGCCTTAAAGCTTGTGGAAGATGGGCTTACGGTTTTCAAAGGTGCAGACATAGCCGAAAATATCAGCCAGAACGGCACAGGCATCTGCGGTGTACTGTCCCACACGGTCCGGGGTGTGGGCGTCAGAGCCGACAGTGACAATCTCGCCGCCCAGCTCTTTGAAGCGCCGGAAGAAGTCGGCGGTAGGGAGGTAGCCGCCGCAGCGGTCTATGCCGCTGGTGTTCATCTCCAAACCCTTGCCCTTCTGGGCCAGAACTCGTAGAATCTCGTCTACAATCTCCCGATGGGGCGCATATTGCAGCCGGGCGTGGGTCTTGTTGCAGGGAGATTTGCTGAGGAAAGTCAGGTGGGCCAGTACATCGAACTGGTCATGGGCCTGGACACAGGACAGGGCCTCTTCCAGGAACACCTTTTCGGCTTCTGCCACAGACTTGTCCTTCCAGAATTCTGCATAGTAGACATCCAGATCCCCTACAAAGTGGACAGAGCCTAAGACAAAATCAAAGGGGCGGCGCTGTAAATCCTTGAGAAACTGCTCCTGATTGTGGGGACGGAGACCGTATTCCATGCCCCGGCGGATTTTGAGCCCTTCGGCCTCTAAATGGTCATAGGCGGCGTTGTAAACGTCAGTGTCAAAGGCCATGGCATTGGGTGCGGAATGAATATCGTAATCGATGTGGTCGGTAAAGCAGATCTCCTTGAGACCTGCGGCTTGGGCAGCTCGCACCATTTCTTCGGGGCGACCCCGTCCGTCAAAAGAAACGGTAGAGTGCATATGATAGTCAAACATTTTCTATCTCCTTAAAAAATTGGCGAAATGCGGTGGGCAAAGCGGCCTGGGTGCGGATCTCCTGGGGGGAGAACCACTGAAAATCTGGGGACTTCTCCCGAACTTCCAGGTAGTACCCCTGCATATTCCACTGAATATGGGTAAAAATATGAGTCCGATGGATTTGACGCAGAATTTCCTTGGGGTGAAGCCCCTGGCTTTCCAGCTGACAAAGAGCCTGCTGGGGCTCTAAGGTGCCGGGCACATTGGGAAATTGCCAGAGCCCCGCAAGAAGGCCTTTGTTGGGGCGCTTTTCCAACGCATAGCAGCCATCACAGCTGAGGATGAACACGGTGAGCTCCTCTTGCCGCCGCTGTTTCTTGGGGGCCTTTACCGGGAGCGATTCAGCGGTTCCCGCCGTATATCCCCGACAGATTGCCCGACAGGGGCATTGCTCACATTCGGGCTTGCGGTTGGGGCCGCAGAGGGTGGCACCCAGCTCCATCAATGCCTGGGTGAAATCACCCGCCCGCTCCGGGTAGATTCGGCTCAGTACCTGGGTGACCTCTTTCTTGGTTTCCGGCAGGTCAATGGGGCTTGCGTCGTTGCGGAGACGAGAGAGAAGCCGCAGTACATTGCCGTCTACAGCAGGGGTGGGGGCGTTAAAAGCGATGGAGCAGACAGCACCTGCGGTATAGGCACCGATTCCGGGCAGAGCCAGAACCTGGGCGTGGTCCCGGGGGAACACACCGTCGTAGTCATTTACAATGACCTGGGCCGCCTTTTTGAGATTGCGGACCCGGCTGTAATAGCCAAGCCCTTCCCAGAGCTTGTGCAGGGTATCATCCTCGCATTGGGCAAGATCTTGTATGGTGGGGAGCACCGTGAGAAAGCGGGCGTAATAGCCCTTCACAGCCTCGACCCGGGTTTGCTGGAGCATGATTTCCGACAGCCATATATGATATGGCTCCCGGTCTTTTCGCCAGGGGAGATCCCGGTGATTTCCCTCGTACCAGGGCAGAAGCAGCTCCGGCAGGCAGGAGAGAAAGGTATCTTCATTCATGCTGTTTTCCCTCCTTTCGACATGACTCCCATTCTACTATGATGGGGTGGAGCTGTCAAGCAAATTGCAGAGAATCTTTTGACAATAACGATGATTTTTGCTATAATTGCGGAGATTATGGAAATTCCGGGGGGGAAGTTATTATGAGAAATAAGATGTTGGCAGCGGCACTGCTTCTGTGTCTTTTGACGGTTCTGCTGCCGCAGCCGGTCTGTGCACAGGAGGCAGCAGCCCGGGAGATTTCCGGGAAAGCGCTCATTACCCAGCAAGAGGGTATTGATAACTGCGATTGGCTGTTTGACGGTGTCCGAAATAATCGGACAATCGGCGCCAATGCAGTTCTGGGGTTGGAGGCGGAGGAGGGCATCGGCTCTCTGTATCTGATTTTCGATGTGGAATACCAGCCCTATACCCTGGTCAATGAGGACGACGGCAGAACCTTCCAGTGCGGCGAAAACCGCTTCCTCCATGAGTATGTGAATCTGACAGAGATTTTCGGAGAAGCACCTAAGAAAGTGTCCATCCACTTTGGCGAGGAAGCTCCGAAGCTTCAGGAACTGCGGGCCTTTACCCCCGGTGAGCCCCCTGCGGATGTCCAGCGCTGGAGAACCGTACCGGAGGATGGGGTGGACCTGCTGCTGTTTTCTGCCCACAGCGACGACGAGCAGCTTTTCTTTGCGGGAGTGCTGCCCTATTATGCCGGAGAGCTGGGATACGAAGTACAGGTGGCTTATATGACCCGCCATGCCAATTATGGCACCACCCGGCCCCATGAGGCTTTGGATGGACTCTGGGCCACCGGCGTGACCATTTATCCTGTCTTTGGTGACTTCCTGGACTACTATACCAAGAGCCTTTCTGCGGCCTATCAGTCCTATGCCAACCGGGAGATTGACCAGGACCAGCTGCTTTCCTATGTGGTGGAGCAGCTGCGCCGTTCCCGGCCTCTGGTGGCCCTGGGCCACGATGTAAACGGCGAATACGGACACGGGATGCATCGGCTCTATTCGGAGCTGCTGCAAAAAGCGGTGGAGGTCAGCGGCGATGCGTCGGCTTTCCCGGAATCTG
The DNA here is from genome assembly GCA_020025615.1 of Oscillospiraceae bacterium. Classification (GTDB taxonomy): domain Bacteria; phylum Bacillota; class Clostridia; order Oscillospirales; family Oscillospiraceae; genus Faecousia. The sequence continues at coordinate 3,424 of JAHHRT010000107.1, forward strand.
CGGAAGCCTTTGGAACCTGGGATGTGCCCAAGACGTATCTGCATCTCTATCCCGAGGGGAAGATCCACATGGATTGGGACAAGCCCCTGGCGCATTTTGACGGTATGACAGCCTATGAGGTCAGCAAGGAGCGGGGCTATCCTGCCCACGAGAGCCAGTACGACGGCTTTGCCTGGTATATGAATGGACACGATACGGCAGAGGATATTCAGAATATCGGCCCCTGCGACTATGGCCTCTACCGCACTACAGTAGGACCGGATGAAGCGGGCGGGGACTTTTTTGAGCACCTGACCAACCGCAAGGAACAGAAGCGGCAGGAAGAGGAAGCGCGGCTGAGAGCGGAAGAAAAGCAGCGTGAGGAGGAAGAAGCCAAGCGTCTGGCCGCCATCCAGGCCGAACAGGCAGAAACTACACAGCCGACCCTGAAAGCTACAGAATCGGAAAATATTCAGAATTCTATGCAAAAGACAGGAATTATCGGAATAACCGTTGCATTAGTGGCACTTCTGATGGGGCTATTCTTCCTGCTCCATCACGTCCTGAAAAGAAATTGAAAAAATTTCAAGAAATCTGAAAAAAAGACTTGCATTTTATTGGATGCTGTGTTATTATATTCGGGCGCTAAAGAGCGCACCGAATATGCGCCGGTAGCTCAGTTGGATAGAGTGACTGACTACGAATCAGTAGGTCGGGGGTTCGAGTCCCTTCCGGCGTACCAGAAAAGACAGAACATGATTTCATGTTCTGTCTTTTCTTTTTACGCCTAGGAAGGGACTCGAACAATCAAATGCCACAGTCCGGTGGACTGTGGCTTCGCCTGGGCTGGACCGAGCGAACACCATAATATCCCGAGTCCCTTCCGGCGTGGCCCCAAAAGACTCCCAAATCTCTTCCGGCATAGCCGAAGAAGCGAATTTCCACTGCGGCTTCCTTTATTTTGCAGAAAAATCAGATATTCCGAAAAAGACACTTGCATTTTCTGAAAACCTGTGTTATTATATCTGAGCACTGAGGAGTGCATCGGGTATGCGCCGGTAGCTCAGTTGGATAGAGTGACTGACTACGAATCAGTAGGTCGGGGGTTCGAGTCCCTTCCGGCGTACCAGAAAAGACAGAACATGATTTCATGTTCTGTCTTTTCTTTTTACGCCTAGGAAGGGACTCGAACAATTCAATGCCACAGTCCGGTGGACTGTGGCTTCGCCCGGGCTGGACCGGGCGAACACCATAGTGTTTCGAGTCCCTTCCGGCGCAATTCCGCTAAGACTCGAAAAGTTCCAATGCCCCAGTCCGGTGGACTGTGGCTTCGCCCGGGCTGGACCGGGCGAACACCATAGTGTT
>JAHHRT010000108.1 GCA_020025615.1 Oscillospiraceae bacterium
GGTTGGGCAGCACAAAGCCGCAGATTCCGGCAATGCTTACAATAATCAAAGAGGATGGGGAAATCAGCCCCGCCTCCACTGCCGCTGTTCCCACCACAATGCCGCCGATGGTGGATACCGACTGTCCAATGGCTTGGGGCAGGTGAACGCCTGACTCCTGCAGCAGTTCAAAAGCAATCAGCAGGCCCAGCACCTCCACCGAAGCCGCAAAGGGCGCCGACTGTCGGCTTTCAATAATGGCTCGCAGCAAAGGCAGCGGAATCATCTCCTGATGAAAGGTTGCCACGGCAATATAAAATCCCGGCAGCAGAAGGCTGAGAATCAGGCTGCAATACCGCAGAATCCGCAGAGCCGACGCACTCACCGGGTCCCGGCTTCGGTCCTCCGGGCTCTCCATAAAATAGCCCAAATCCACCGGGGCCAGATACCCAAGAGGAAGACCGTCTACCAAAAGTCCCACCCGTCCATCCAGCAGGCCCCGGCAGAAGGTATCCGCCCGCTCTGTATATTGCAGCAGCGGAAAGGCTGTGGCCCGGGACCCGGTAACATACTCCTCCACCGCCGAGGGAGACAGCAGACCGTCAATGTCAATTTCCCCCAGCCGCTGAATCATCCGATCCACCAGACTGTGATTGGTGATGCCTTCAATGGAAACCACCGACACCATGGTGAGACTTCGCCTTCCCACCACCGTCTCATAGATCCGAAGGTCCGGGGTTCGCAGATGCCTGCGCACCAGACTGGTGTTAGAACGCACCGTTTCCACAAAGGCATCCTTCGGGCCTTTCACGGTGTTCTCAACCTCAGGCGGAGACGGGTTACGCTTATCCCCGGTTTTCACCTCAAAGGCAATGGCCCCCACGCCTGGGAACAGGACCACGCAGAAGCCGTTTACCAGCTTCCGGGATACATCCAAGGTATCCTTGCACGGGCTTGCCACACTGTTATAAACGGTATTATAAAGGGCTTGGTCGTAGAGGGCTGCCATAGAGTCCCCCTGCAGCCGCTCTGTAATGGGTTTTAAAATGTATTCTGACGCTGCCCCGCTGGAAATCAGCCCATCAATGGCATAGACAAACAGAGAAAAGCCTCCGCACCGCAGTTCCCGGACGCAAAAGTCCGACGAGCCGGAAAACTGCGTCCGTATGGCACTGTCTGTGATTTTCCAGCCCTCTGAGGTCTCATTTGAATCCATAATCTCACCGCCGCACCTATTTTATCCAAATACCAAGGGATTATGCGTCGGACAATTGCATTTTATTCGGCATAGTGATATAGTAGTGTGCAGTTATGCAGAATGGATGCAGGAGGCAGTGCGATGAGCAGCATTGGTAAAATCACAAAGAAGATAGATAACCCCCATCTCAGTTTCTATGAGCTGGAAGCCATTCATCGAGACGGCTCCGCCTCCCCCTATTACATGGCTTCCCGAACCCGGGACCCTGCCGCTTTGAAGGCCGTTGACCACAATCAAAAGCCGGACGGCGTGGTGATCTACGGTGTCTACGGTGAAAACCGGGACAAGCTGGTGCTGATTCGCCAGTTCCGCTATCCCATCGGCGGTTATATCTATGAGTTTCCCGCAGGTCTGGTAGAGCCCGGGGAACCCCCCATGGATGCTGCAGTCCGGGAGATGTACGAGGAAACCGGCCTGCATTTCACCCCCAAAGAGGGCGACAGCTGCAGCCGTCCCTTCTATACCACCCCGGGCATGACCGACGAAAGCTGTGCCACCGCCTTCGGCTACTGCGATGGAATTCCCACCAGCCGCCACCAGGAGGACAGTGAGGATATTCAGGTGGTTCTTGCCGACCGGGAGGAATGTCGCCGGATTCTGAAAGAAGAAAACGTCGCCATCATGTGCGCCTATATGCTTATGCACTTCATTGCAAGCACCGGAGATCCTCTGGATTTTCTGGACTAACAAAGGAGGATTTCTATGTCTTATACCATTGCCGCCGTGTCCACAGGCCGTCAGGTCAGTGCCATCGGCATCATTCGGATGTCCGGCGATGACTGCGCCGCCGTTGCAGACCGGGTCTTTACCACCAATTCCGGCAAGCCCCTGTCCCAGGCCCCGGACCGCAAGCTGGTTCTCGGCAGTCTCCGGGACAAGCAGGGCCGGACCATTGACCAGTGCATGGCGGTCTACTCCCGTGGGCCCCACAGCTACACCGGAGAGGATACCGTAGAATTTCACTGCCACGGTTCCCCCGCCGTACTTGCCGCAGGTCTGGAAGCGCTGTACATTGCCGGAGCCAAGCCCGCCAAGCGGGGAGAATTTACCAAGCGGGCCTTTTTAAACGGCAAGCTGGACCTCACTCAGGCCGAGGCTGTCATTGACTTGATTGAGGCAGACACTGCCGATGCCGCCGCCAACGCCGCCGGACAGGTGGGCGGTGTGCTGCAAAAGAAGCTGGCTCCCATCTATGACAATCTCACGAATCTGTGCAGCCACTTCCACGCCGTTCTGGACTACCCCGACGAGGACATTGAGGATTTCGGCTTGGAAAACTACAGCGACGACCTGCGCCGGGATGCCAAGGCGCTCTATGCCATTTTGCAGACCTACGGACAGGGCCGGATTCTGCGTCAGGGTGTCGCCGCCGCCATTGTGGGCCGTCCCAATGTAGGCAAGTCCAGTCTGCTCAATGCCCTGGCAGGTTTTGACCGGGCTATCGTCACCGACATTCCCGGCACCACCCGGGATACGGTGGAAGAAAGCGTTATGGTAGGCTCTACCCGGCTGCGGCTCATCGACACCGCCGGAATCCGAGAGACCTCGGATACCGTGGAGGCCATTGGTGTAGAGCGTTCCCGGAAGGCCATTGAGGAAGCAGACCTGGTGATTTTCATCTGTGACGGCTCCAAGCCTCTCACGGAGGAGGACCGGGAAATCATCGACCTGTGTGCCGACCATGAAAACGCCATTGCCCTCATCAACAAGGTGGACCTGGGCAGTGCCGTTGCCTCCTATGAGCTGCCCTTTTTGTACGTCATTGAGACCAGCATCAAGCAGGGAGAAGGTCTGGAGCAGCTGGCAAATGTCATTGACACCCTGTTCGAGGGAAATCTCCCCTGCGACGGCTCCATTCTCTCCAACGCCCGGCAGTACGACGCCTGCCGCCGGGCCTATGAATCCATGCTCCAGGCCCTTCAGGGTCTCCAGCTGGAACTGACCCCCGATGCAGTGCTCACCGATGTGGAAGCCGCTATGGAGGCCATGGGCGAAGTCACCGGAGCTACGGTCCGGGAGGACATCACCGCAAGAATATTTGAAAGATTTTGTGTAGGAAAGTAATATTATGATTTATCTTGACAATTCCGCCACCACCAAGCCCTGCCAGGCTGCAGTGGAGGCAATCACCAACGCACTGACGGAGTCCTGGGGAAATCCCAGTGCTCTCTATGATTTCGGCATTGACGCTGCCCGGCAGCTGCGCAGTGCCCGCCACCAGGCAGCCGCCGCTATGGGCGCAGAGCCCGACCGGGTGTTCTTCACCTCCGGCGGCACTGAGGCCGACAACTGGGCAATCTTCGGTACTGTAAAGCGTATGGGCAAGCGCGGCAAGCACATCATCACCTCTGCCATTGAGCACCACGCCATTCTGCACTGCATGGAGGAGCTGGAAGCCAAAGGCTTCGAGGTCACGTATTTGCAGCCCGACGAGATGGGCCGAATCACGGTGGACGCTCTGAAAGCCGCCCTCCGCCCCGACACCATTCTGGTTTCCATTATGATGGTAAACAATGAGGTCGGCTCTGTGATGCCCATTGCCCAGATGGCAAAGCTCACCCACAAGCTGGCACCCAACGCCATTTTCCACACCGATGCCGTCCAGGGCTTTCTGAAGGTCCCCTTCTCCGCAAAGACGCTGGGAGCCGACCTGATTTCCGTCTCCTCCCATAAGATTCACGGCCCCAAGGGCTGCGGTGCTCTTTATATCAGTCCCAAGCTCAAGTCCTTCCCGCCCCTGCTGGTTGGCGGCGGTCAGGAAGGCGGATACCGCAGCGGCACAGAGGGAACCCCCGCTATCTTCGGTTTTGCTGCCGCCTGCAATGCCGGGCGTGAGACCTTCCGGGAGGATATTCAGCGGGAGAAGCTGCTTCTCGACCATCTCATTGAGCGGCTTTCCCAGCTGGATGGCGTAGTGGTAAACGGTGCCCACGAGGCTCCCCACATTCTGTCCATTGGAATTCCCGGTATTCCCACCCAGAATTCTATCAATATTTTGCAGGATGCGGGAATCTGCGTTTCCGCCGGTTCTGCCTGTGCCAAGGGCCACAGAAGCCATGTGCTCAGCGAAATGCACGTGGCTCCGGAAATCATCGACAGTACCTTCCGGGTTTCCCTCTGCCGGGAGACCACTTTGGAAGAGGTGGACGCTCTGGTGGACACCATTGAAAAGGACATTCTCACCCGGACCAAATAATACAGCGAGCCTGTCACAGGAGTCTGATCCCGTGACAGGCTCTTTCTATTCCAGGCGCTATGTTTGCTTTGCAATATATCGCTCATGTATATGCGTCTTCTCATGGTTTATACGGCTTGTATTTCCTGATTTCGGTTGTTTTTGAAATTGTGTTTTTCATCTCTTGCAAAAAATTTCTCAGGAGGCCGAATTTTTCCCCAAAACCACTTGCAATATCAGCCTGCATCTGTTACAATGGGTGCCATAAATCAACCATCATAGGAGGACATTTGT
>JAHHRT010000109.1 GCA_020025615.1 Oscillospiraceae bacterium
GTGACTGAGAGGGCGAACCTGCACCTTCAATTTTATACCAGGTTGCAGTGTATCCTCCGCACCAATCCACGGCCGAAACTATGTATACCCTTTCCTAAGTGCGTGCCTAGAGGGGGTTCAAAGGAACCTCTGATGAAACCAGCCGTTGTCGCCCGACAGGTAGATTTCTTTCCTTCCGTTCTGCCTGCAAAGGGAACGGCTCTCCGAGGGGCAACTTTCTGTGCAGACAGAAAGTTACCAAAGAGCTGCCCAAGGGGGGCTTTGTAAAAAGACGCCCCCCTTGGGAAACCCCCTCCTAAATCTTCCAGACGAAGCAAAACTACGAAGGGCGAAATGTGCCGATTTCGCCCCTGACCGTATTGGGGGCGGCGGGTACACTGTTATCTGGTGTGTTATCGAAACAGCTCATCGCCCTCTCAGTCTGCTTCGCAGCCAGCTCCCCCAGAGTGGGAGCCTTTCATTTTCTCCGAAAAGGATGCGTGTATAAAACCCGGAAAAACCACCGATAATGCCAGCGTGGGGAGCGGCCTGGACGGTTCTGCCGGAAATTTATGTAAGCCCTCGGCGGCGGAGCTTTGGTTTTCCAAATGTTTCCAGGATAGAAATCTGTATATTTTTACATAGAGAGAACGGACTGTGAATCCCAAAATAGCAACAGATAGACGACGAATGGATACCCTTTATATTATTCGTAAAGTTTCGATACGATGCGCGAAGATGCCGCCGCTCACAGTGCAAATCGATAAATCCAATTATTAAAACAGATTTTATGGAAATTTATGTTGAAAAATGGAAAATAGTCTGCTATAATCTCCCTAGGCCGCTACGAAACAAACGGAAATATCTGGGCGGCACAGCAATGCCCGCTGAACATTTCTTCCGCAGGCAGAATAAAATGCAATTATGAATGAATTGAAGAAACAACACCAGCCGAGAACAGGCGGCGAATCTTTTATTGCCGGCAGAAGATTGAATATGTGAATTTCGATTTTCTTTACCGGGAGCCGCGGAGGGCGCAGAAGTGCCCGTTCAAGCATCCCGGACGGATTCTCGCAGAAGGAGCGATTTACTATGAATAAGAAAACCTTGAAAAAAGAAATTACCAAATTGGCAGACAATATGTATCACTGCACCCCTGCGCAGTGCGATACCAAGCAGCTCTATGAGATCCTGCTCACCATGACCCAGACCTTTTCTCAGAAGCGCAGTGCACCCCATACCGGCCGGAAGGTGTACTACTTCTCTGCTGAGTTCTTGATTGGTAAGCTGCTTTCCAATAATCTGCTGGCCCTGGGCCTGTTTGACACCACCCGGGAGGTCCTGGCAGAAATGGGCCATTCCCTGGCAGAGGTGGAGGCTGTGGAGCCGGAGCCCTCTCTGGGCAACGGCGGCCTGGGCAGACTGGCAGCCTGCTTCCTGGATTCCATCGCAGCCCTGGGCCTGCCCGGTGACGGCGTGGGCCTCAACTACCATTACGGTCTGTTCCGTCAGAAGTTTGAAAACCGTAAGCAGATGGAGACGCCCAACGCCTGGATTGAGAATAACAGCTGGCTGATTCCCACGGACACCCAGTTTACCGTTCCCTTCGGCGGTTTTGATCTGACCGCTAAGATGTTCGACATTGCCATCCCCGGCGCAAACACCGATTACGCCAACCGTCTCCACCTGTTCGATGTGGAGCACCCCGGTGCCATGCCCGAAAGCGGTATCTCCTTTGATATGACCGATATTGCCCACCAGCTGACCTCCTTCCTGTACCCCGATGACAGCACCGAGGAAGGCCGCCTGCTGCGGGTTTACCAGCAGTATTTCATGGTTTCCGCCGGCGCACAGCTGATTCTGAAGGAAATGGATGCCAATGGCTGGCCTGTGGAGGCACTGTCCAAGCACGTTGTGGTGCAGATTAACGACACCCATCCCTCTATGGTCATTCCCGAGCTGATTCGTCTTCTGGTTCAGCGGGGCCTTTCCATGGATGACGCTATCCAGCAGGTGAGAAACACCTGCGCCTACACCAACCACACCATTCTGGCAGAGGCTCTGGAAAAGTGGCCTGTCTCTTACATCCAGAAGGTGGCTCCCCAGCTGGTTCCCATCATTGAGGAGCTGGACCGCCGGGTGAAGGCTGTTTGGAGCGACCCTGCCGTCGCCATTCTGGACCAGGAGCAGAGAGTGCACATGGCCCATATGGACATTCACTACAGCTTCTCCGTCAATGGCGTTGCCCAGCTGCATACGGACATTCTGAAGAATTCCGAGCTGAAGGCCTTCAACGACATCTACCCCGAGAAGTTCAACAACAAGACCAACGGTGTGACCTTCCGCCGCTGGCTGGAAGCCTGCAACCCGGCCCTCACCGCCCTCATTGACGACTGCATCGGCAAGACCTGGCGGAAGGACCCCCAGAAGCTCACCCAGCTTCTGAGCTTCACCGAGGATGAAAAGGTTCTTGACCGTCTTCTGGAGGTCAAGCAGTCCTGCAAGAATACCCTGTGCCAGCGTCTCCAGGCAGAGCAGGGCATCACCCTGGACCCCAATTCCATCTTTGATATTCAGATCAAGCGTCTCCATGAGTACAAGCGCCAGCAGATGAACGCCCTGTTCGTGATTCACGAGTATTTGCAGATCAAGGCAGGAAATCTTCCTGAGCGTCCTGTGACCGTGATCTTCGGCGGCAAGGCAGCTCCTGCCTATATCATGGCGAAGAACATCATCCACCTGATTCTCTGCCTGCAAAAGCTGGTGGAGTCCGATCCCCAGGTCAGCCCCTGGCTCCGGGTGGTCATGGTGGAGAACTACAACGTGGATTGGGCCGCAAGCCTGATTCCCGCCTGTGACGTGTCCGAGCAGATCTCCCTGGCCTCCAAGGAAGCCAGCGGTACCGGCAACATGAAGTTCATGGCAAACGGTGCCGTGACCCTGGGCACCATGGACGGTGCCAATGTGGAGATTGCCCAGCTGGTGGGTGAGGAGAACATCTACACCTTCGGTGCCAGCAGCGAGAAGGTCATTGACCTCTATGCAAGCTGGGGCTACCATGCCAACGAATATTATCACCACGAGAACGTGAAGAAGCTGGTTGACTTCATCGTCTCCCCGGAGATGATTGCCCTGGGCGACGAAGCCTGCCTGCGGGAGCTGTGGAACGATATGCAGAACAAGGACTGGTTCATGGCTCTGCTGGACGTGGAAGCCTATATCGAGGCCAAGAACCGTGTGATCCACGAGTACGGCGACCGGAAGACCTGGGCCAAGAAGATGCTGGTGAACATTGCCAAGTCCGGCTACTTCTCCTCCGACCGCACCATCGCACAGTATAACGAGGAGATCTGGCACCTGAACTAAAACATCATCAGTCTCAAAGGGGCTGCGGAGCAATCCGCAGTCCCTTTTTATCGGAAAACCTTGATATTAGAAATCAAAAAACGGAGTGTGTCGAAACATTCGATACACTCCGTTTTTGCAGGATATTTCGTTATTGTCCCAGAATCAACGCACTGACCGGGGGAACCTCCACAGAATCCCAGACGGTCCGGAATCCTGTCTGCCACAGGAAGCTGTCATTTTTATCTGCCAGTACTTTCCAGACACCCGGACGGAGGTTGAGCCGCACCGGGGAATCCTTGCGGTTGTAGATGACGCACAGCTGCTTCCACTGTGCCTCGCCGTTATCCAGGTAATAGCCTGCCAGTCCCGGCTGCTGGAAGGTTTCCAGGAAACGGGAATTGGCGGTTTTATCGCACAGGCCCGGGCACTGTTTCCGCAGGGCAATCAAACCCTTGTAGTAATTGCGCAGGGAGGAGAAAATGTAGGCCCGTTCCCAGTCCAGGCGGTTGAGCTCAATGCTGTGACGGTAGGTATTGTCGTGGTTATCCTTGGTGCGTCCAAACTCCTCGCCGGACAGGAAAAACAGATTTCCCTGACAGGTCATGCAGATGGCGGCAGCCAGCTTGTTGTATTCCAGACGCTGCCAGGGGCTGGGGAAGACCTGCCCCAGCTTATCCCAAAGGGTGTGGTTATCGTGGGCGGAGATGTAGGTGATGATTTGAGAGGGGGCCTTCACGTTGCTGTCCGGCCCGCACCAGGCGGCGGCACTTTTCAGAATGTTGCTTTCCAGATGCTCACCCCCGGTGACAAAGCCGTGGATGTCCTCCCGGAACACATGGCCCCGGATGGAATCCCGAATGTCATCGCTGAACATTCCGATGTTTTCATCCAGCAGATGGATATTCTGCTTTAACGCCTGGACGGAGCCCTCCTGCATATCGGTGCGCTCGGCGGCCCAGGGCTCACCGAACACCAGCTTTTCGCCCTTGCCGTAAAGCTCGTCCAGCTTGCGGCGGATGGTGTTCATCAGCTCCACATCCAGCAGACCCATGAGGTCGAAGCGGAAGCCGTCGATGTGGTATTCCCGGGTCCAATACAGCACGGAGTCCAGAATGAACCTGCCGGCCATGGGCATTTCACTGGCGAAGTCGTTGCCGCAGGCGGAACCGTTGCTGGGCACACCTGCCTGGTTGGTGCGGTAGTAGTACCAGGGGACCACCCGATTGAACACAGAATCCAGGTCATAGGTGTGGTTGTACACCACATCCATAATCACCCGGAAGCCCCGGGCGTGGAGGGCCTGAACCATTTCCTTAAATTCCCGAATCCGCACCTCGCCGTGGTGGGGGTCCGTGGCATAGGAGCCTTCCGG
>JAHHRT010000011.1 GCA_020025615.1 Oscillospiraceae bacterium
GGTTCTAGTGCTCATTCCGGGCATGCGGGTTCAAGTCCCGCCTCGCGCACCAAGATAAAGCAGCTTTCGAAAGAAAGCTGCTTTTCTTTTTTTATATGGTGAGCCGGGAAGAAGGGCCTGGGCAGCTATGCGCGATAGAGCGGTGAGAATCCCCCAAGGCGTATCCGAGAAGAAAACGCAGACAGTGGAGGACAGGGGGCGGTGACATCGATCGTGCAGGCGTTCTCTCTGCCCTTGCTGCTGTCTTTCCCAGTTACAGTAAAGGCTACATTGCCAAGGGAGCGTTGGCGGCTTTCGGTGGACAGAAATAGTGTATCTCTACAAACCCTATTAGAGACAGCAAAGGCGGTGCAGTTCAAGGCTGCACCGCCTTTGAGGATAGATTTCAGAAGAAAAGGCGGGGCTGTAAAAGCCCCGCCTAAAGCATATACGATTAGCGAATATCCACGTAGTCCATGGAGACCCAACCCTTGTCGATGCAGCCCCAAGTGGTGTTGCCGACCTTAATCTGGGTCAGAATGGTGACGGTGTCGCCGGAATTCAGAGAACCGACGGCCTTGTAGTCAGTGCCGGGGCCGCTGCGGATGTTCAGACCATCACCGGTGATTCGGCCTTCGCCGCCGTTATCGCCCTTGGTGCCGTCGATGTAGACGTAATCCAGGGAGATCCAGCCGTCCTTGGTAGCACCCCAAGTGGTGTTACCGACATTGACCTGCTCCAGAATGTTGACGCGGGTACCATAGTTATAGGAAGTTGCCACCTTATTGTCAGTGCCGGGACCGGTACGGACATTCAGGCCGTTGGTAATGACAACGCCCTTTGCAGTGTTGCTGCCGGTTGCGCCGTCCATGTACACATACTTCAGGCTGACCCAGCCGTTATTGGTGCGGCCCCAGCCATCCTTCTTTTCCAGGATGGTGATCCGGGTGCCCTTGGCCAGGGTGTCCTTGATTTTGCCATTGGTGGAGGGTTCACTGCGAACGTTCAGAGCACTGCCGGTGACAACGCCCTTGTCGCCATTGCCCTCATTATAATTGTTGTTGGTATTGTTACTGCTGGGGTTCTTGTCCTTGTTGTCGCTTGCCGCAGGCATATCATCCATAGAGGGACGATGGGGAGTGACGGGCTTTTCCTCTTCAGGGATGGCTGCAGGAGGTGCGACCTCGGGGCTGTCGTTATTGGGAAGCTCACCAACGGGACCGTCGGGGAGATTGGGCTGGTCCAGGCAGACCCAGCCGGCACGAACCAGGAGCCAGGTGCCCTCGGAGCCGTCAACAATACGAAGAATTTCATGCTGGGTGCCAACATCCAGCGTGGAGATTACAAGACCGTCAGCGTTCGCTGCGTTGCGAACCTGGGCAGGGGAGTTAACAACCGTGACCGTGTTGCCGACCTTGAGTTCGCCGTCCAGGGACAGATTGGGCTCGTTGACTGCCTGGGGCTGGGTTTCAGCGGTGGGGGCAGTGGTAGCTGCAATCTGAGGGTCATCGATCATGAGCGGGGGATCAGTGGGTTCTGTCGGAGGAACTTTCTCCTGCTTCTTACAGCCGGCAAATACAGATGCAAGAAGAGCCGCAGTGGTCATCAGAAGAAAGAGACGACGGAAACCGTTGGTGTGGTTATCATTGAAGTTGCTATTCATAGCAAAACCTCCCTTTCGTCACTTTTCACATGAACATTATAACTGGAAACCACGGATGTGTCAATAGTGTAATGATTTCTTAATACTTTTGTTACTCTTATCCAATTTTGTGGGAATGCTTGACAAATGCGGCTTCACAATGGTAAAATACCTTTAACCGCGTTGAACGGAAAGAGTACTCCGCCCGTTGCCTCAGAGAATTTGGATCACTGGCTGGAAATCCGAATGGCAAAACGGTGGGGGAAAGTGCGTCCGGGAGCGGGAACTGAATATTTAAGTGATAAAAAAGAGTGGAACCGCGAGTTTTTTACCCGCCTCTTGTACAGATATGTATAAGAGGCGGTTTCTTTTTATAAACTATCGATTGGAGGAAATCGTTATGTATCTCTATAATTCCCTGTCCCACAAGAAAGAACTGTTTGTCCCCAATGACCCCAGCCTGGTTAAGATGTATACCTGCGGCCCTACGGTCTACCACTATGCACACATCGGCAACCTCCGTACCTATATTATGGAGGATATCCTGGAAAAGTCCCTGCGCTACATGGGCTATCCCGTGAAGCGGGTCATGAACATCACCGATGTGGGCCATCTGGCTTCCGATGCAGATACCGGTGAAGACAAGATGGTGAAGGGTGCCAAGCGTGAGCACAAGTCTGTTATGGATGTGGCAAAGTTCTACACCGATGCTTTCTTTGCAGACTGCGACAAGCTGAACATCAAGCGGCCTGACGTGGTAGAGCCTGCCACCAACTGCATTGATAACTATATTCATATGGTAAAGACCCTGCTGGAGAAGGGCAGCGCCTATCTGGCCGGCGGCAATGTGTACTTTGACACCTCTACCCTGGAAAAGTACTATGTGTTCAATGACCACGACGAGGAAGATCTTGCTGTGGGCGTCCGTGAGGGCGTGGAAGAGGACACCAACAAGCGCAACAAGAACGACTTCGTTCTGTGGTTCACCAAGAGTAAGTTTGAGGACCAGGCCCTGAAGTGGGATTCCCCCTGGGGCGTTGGCTATCCCGGCTGGCACATCGAGTGCTCCTGCATCTCCATGAAGCACCTGGGTGAGTACCTGGACATTCACGCCGGCGGCATCGACAATGCCTTCCCTCACCACACCAATGAGATTGCCCAGTCCGAAAGCTACCTGGGCCACAAGTGGTGCAACTACTGGTTCCATGTCCATCACCTCAACAACGAGAGCGGCAAGATGAGTAAGTCCAAGGGCGAATTCCTCACCGTGTCCCTGCTGGAGGAGAAGGGCTATGATCCCATGGCCTACCGCCTGTTCTGCCTGCAGAGCCATTACCGCCGGAACCTGGTGTTCTCCTGGGAGAACCTGGATAACGCCGCCGTTGCCTATGATAAGCTCATTGCAAAGATCGCTGCCCTGAAGCCTGAGGGCGAAGAAGTGGAGCAGGATGCCTTTGACAAGCTCAAGGAGCGCTTTATGGGTGCTCTCAACGGCGACCTCAACACCTCTCTGGCCGTTACGGCTGTCTATGATGTGCTGAAGGCCAAGTGCAGCGACGCTACCAAGGTTGCCGCCCTCCGGGACTTCGACCAGGTCCTTTCCCTCAACCTGCTGGAAGCAGCTGAGAAGCTGCGCAAGAAGAACGCAGAGGAAGAAGCTGCCAATGCCGACCCTGAGATCGACGCGCTGGTTGCTGCACGGACGGAGGCCAAGAAGGCCAAGAACTTCGCTGAGGCAGACCGGATCCGGGATGAGCTCAAGGCCCGGGGCATTGAAATCATCGACACCCCCCAGGGTGCCAAGTGGAGAAAAGTATGAAATTACTGATTCTTGACGGAAACAGCGTCATTAACAGAGCCTATTACGGTGTGAAGCCTCTCACCACGCGGGAGGGGCTCTACACCAACGCCATCTACGGCTTCCTCAATATTCTGGAACGGATGGAGAAGGAAGAACAGCCGGAAGCGGTGGCAGTGGCCTTTGACCTCCATGGCCCCACCTTCCGCCATCTGCGCTACGATGGCTACAAGGCCAACCGCCATGGCATGGACGAGGAGCTGCGCCAGCAGATGCCCGTTATGAAGGATGTGCTCCGGGCCATGAACATTCCCATTTACGAATGTCAGGGCTGGGAGGCAGACGATGTGATCGGCACGGTGGGCAGAATCTGCTCCAATAACGATTGGGAGTGCGTCATTGTTACCGGTGACCGGGACTCCCTCCAGCTCATTGACGACAATGTCCATGTGAAGCTGGTCATCACCAAGGGCGGGCAGACCAATGCCACCCTCTACACCAAAGAAAAATTCCAGGAGGAGTATGGCTTTGCGCCTAAGAAGCTCATTGACATGAAGGCCCTGATGGGCGACTCCTCCGATAATATTCCCGGCGTTGCCGGTGTGGGCCCCAAGACCGCTACGGATTTGCTGCTGAAATTCGGCAGCCTGGATGGGGTCTACGAGCATCTGGATGACAAGTCCATCCGGCCCAAGCTCCGGGAAAAGCTGGAAAACGATAAAGAGAATGCCTATCTCTCCTATGAGCTGGCAACCATCCGCCCGGAAGCTCCCATTGATTTTGAGCCCATGGATGCGGTGATTCAGCCCTACAACCGTCCGGCGCTCTATAACCTGTTCCAGAAGCTGGAATTTGTCCGGCTCATTGACCGTTACGGTCTTCGGGGGGCAGGGGAGGAAGCACAGGAGGAATCCCCCAAGCAGGAGATGGCAGTGCTTCCCAAGATGGATGCCCTGCCTGACCGGCTGGAAGGCGGTGCTGTGTATCTGGCTCCCGACGGAAGCCTGGGCGTTGCCTGTGCCCAGGGCGTTCTGACCCTCACGCCTATGGAGGTCCAGGCCATGGGCTTCTCTCTGGCAGAGGGCAAGAATCTGGTGTTCCACGACGCAAAGACCACCATGCATCGGCTGGATGATATGGGGATTCCCTTCGGAGAAATCGGATTTGACACGGCTCTGGCGGCCTATGATCTGAACCCCTCCCAGTCTGACTATCCCGTGTCCAAGCTGGCGACCACCTTCTTAGGGGCCAATGTGGAGGACGAGAATGCGGCGGCCTGCGCCCAGGCCATTTGGAATCTCCGCCCGGTTCTGGAACAGGAGCTTCAGAAGCAGGGGATGGAGCAGCTCTACCGGGAAATTGAGCTGCCCCTGTGCACCGTTCTTTATCGCATGGAGAATCGGGGCGTTGCCATTGATGCCCAGCAGCTGAGCCAGTTCGGCCAGATGCTCTCTCAGCGAATCCAGGACTGCGAGGCCATTATCTATGGCTATTCCCAGGAGAAGTTCAATATCAATTCTACCAAGCAGCTGGGGGAGCTGCTGTTTGAAAAGCTTGGTATCCCCCCGGTGAAAAAGACCAAGACCGGATATTCCACCAATGCAGAGGTGCTGGAAAAGCTCAAGGACAAGCATCCCATCATCCCTGCCATTATGGACTATCGGATGCTCACCAAGCTCAAGTCCACCTATGCGGACGGCCTGATGAAGGTAATCTGCCCGGATGGACGGATCCGCACCACCTTCCAGAATCTGGTCACTGCAACGGGCAGACTTTCTTCTACGGAGCCGAACCTGCAAAATATTCCGGTGCGGACAGATTTGGGTGCAGAAATCCGCAAGATGTTTGTGCCGAAGGAAGGCTGCGTCCTGGTGGATGCGGACTACAGCCAGATTGAACTGCGGGTTCTCTCCCACATTGCAGACGACAAAGCCATGCAGGAGGCCTTTGTGAGCGGCGCAGATATTCACGCGACCACGGCGGCCCAGGTTTTCGGCGTGCCCATTGAGGAAGTAACCTCTTTGCAGAGAAGACACGCCAAGGCGGTCAATTTCGGCATTGTCTACGGTATTTCCGAATTCTCTCTGGCGGCGGACATCGGTGTCAGCCGTTGGGAAGCAAAGGAGTATATCGACAGCTATCTGGCAACCTACAAGGGCGTTCGGGCCTATATGAAGCAGGTGGTGGCGGATGCCCGGGAGCTGGGCTATACCCAGACCCTTTATGGCAGAAAACGCTATATTCCCGAACTGAAAAGTTCCAATTTTAACGTTCGGCAGGGCGCAGAGCGGATTGCACTGAATACACCGATTCAGGGTACCGCAGCGGACCTCATCAAGCTGGCAATGATTCGGGTGGAAAACGCTCTGGCGGAGCAGTATCCCCAGGCAGAGCTTCTGCTTCAGGTACACGACGAACTGATTGTGGAGTGCCCGGAGGAGATTGCAGAGGAAGTTGCCCAGGTGGTGAGCCGGGAGATGGCCCAGGTGGCCTCCCTCAAGGTGCCTCTCATTGCAGAGGCAAAGATCGGAAAGAGTTGGTTTGAAGCAAAATGATGAACATCATTCCTATGGAGGCCGTTCATGTGCCTCAGATTGCGGAGCTGGAAACCATCTGCTTTTCGGACCCCTGGAGCGAAAACAGCATTGCCCAGGAGCTGACAAACCCGCTTTCTCTGTGGCTTGTGGCTGTGGAGGAAAATCGTGTGGCGGGGTATATCGGCTCCCAGACGGTGATGGGGGAGACGGACATGATGAATGTAGCCGTCCATCCTGATTTTCGCCGCCGCGGGGTGGCTCAGGATTTGATTGTGAACCTGGTGGAAGCGCTGAAAGCGCAGAACAGTCACTGCCTGACCCTGGAAGTGCGGGCATCCAATACCCCGGCGATCAAACTCTATGAAAAGCTGGGCTTTTCTCAGGTGGGAAAGCGTCCCGGCTATTATCGAAAACCCAAAGAGGACGCTTTCATTCTGAGAAAGGAGTGGGAAATTTGAATATTTTATCTGTTGAATCCTCCTGTGACGAAACCGCTGTGGCAATCGTTCGGGACGGAAGAGAGATTTTGACGGACTGCATCGCCTCTCAGGTGGATCTGCACCGACTCTACGGTGGTGTTGTGCCGGAAATTGCCTCCAGAAAGCATATTGAAGCCATTTACGGCCTGGCAGACCAGGCTTTGGCCCGGACAGGTCTCAGCCGGAAGGACATTGATGCCGTGGCGGTCACCTATGCCCCCGGTCTCATCGGTGCGGTGCTGGTGGGTGTCAACTTCGCCAAGGCTGCTGCCATGGCGATGGGAAAGCCCCTGATCCCGGTGCATCACATCCGGGGCCATATTGCGGCAAATTACCTGGCCTATCCTGAATTGGAGCCGCCGTTCCTGTGCCTGGTGGTGTCCGGCGGGCACACCATGATCGTGGAGGTCAAGGACTACACGGAAATGGAAATCCTGGGAACCACCCTGGATGATGCCGCAGGGGAGTGCTTCGACAAGGTGGGCCGTGTCCTGGGGATGCCCTATCCCGGCGGTGCCGCAGTGGATCGGGCAGCACGTCAGGGCGATGAGCACAAGTATCAGCTGCCCAGAAGCAAGCCCGGTGCCAATCCCTACAACATGAGCTTCTCCGGCCTCAAAACCGCTGCCCTCAATCTTATCCACCATGCCGAGCAGGTAGGGGAGGAGATTGACATTCCCAGCCTCTGTGCGGCCTTTACGGCGGCGGTCTCCGACACCCTGGTTCCCCGGGTGGAGCTGGCGCTCAAAGAGACCGGCTATCGGAAAATCGCCGTTGCCGGCGGCGTGGCAGCCAACTCCCGGATTCGCCATGATATTCTGGCGGCTGCAGAGCGAATGGGTGCACAGGTATATATGCCGCCCCTGTCTTTGTGCGGCGACAACGGCGCCATGATCGGCGCTCAGGCCTACTATGAGTGGAAGGCGGGCAATGTGGCGGATATGAGCCTCAATGCCTATGCTACCAAATCCATTTTGGGAGAGACCCTGTAAGCAGATATCCAGGCAGGACCAGACAAAGGGAAAAGCCCCCGGGTCTGGTCCTGCTGTTTTGCCTGTTCGGCCCATGCCGGAGCTTTGCGGGGATGGACGGAGAATAGATACAGAGGAAAGATGGATGTTTTGAAGCATATTCATCGAATCATCGTAAATACAGGGGAAAAGTGTTAAAGACGCCTGATCATACAGAATTTGATAAAGTACGGCTAAAAAATAGTTTGCTCTGAAAGCGTGTTCAAGGCTTCCTGATTTTCGGATTTTGTCAGATATTTCCCCATGGAATCAGACATTCAGCAACAGAAGGCCTTTGGGTTTTGCCCCAGGGGCAGCGATCCGTGCTTGACAAAAAGCGCAATTTAGAGTATGCTGAACACAAAATGTAACCGATTGAGTGCCTCGAGAGAATGGCTCTTTTCGAGGAGAATAGGGAATTCGGTGTAAGACCGAAACGGTACCGCCACTGTAAGTGCATGGGTTTCCCAGCGAGAAATCAGCCATTGGGACAGAGGTCCTGAGAAGGTGATGGAAAATCCAAACGTGCACAAGTCAGGAGACCTGCTCAGTTAGGCGTTTCGGCATCTCTTTCGGAGTAGGGGTGTCAGTGTTTGCAGAAAACGGCTGCGGCAGTCTCAGGACTGCCGCATTTTTTATGGAATGGGAGGGAAACATCATGGAAAATCGAATCCCCAGAGTGATTTTTGCCGGCACCAACAGCGGCTGCGGAAAGACGACGGTCACTTGCAGCGTTATGCAGGCGTTGGTAAATCGGGGACTTAAAGTGGGGGCCTTTAAGTGCGGCCCGGACTATATCGATACTATGTTTCACAGCCGGATCATCGGGGCCAAAAGTGCCAATTTGGATCTGGTATTTTTTACGAAAAACACCTTGAAGTACCTGCTGGGCAAGAACGGTGCAGACCGGGATATCAGCATCATAGAGGGCGTTATGGGCTTCTATGACGGCATGGGACTTACCACCGTCAAGGCCAGCACCTACGAGGTGGCACAGTCCACCGCAAGCCCGGTGATTCTGGTGGTGGGAGCCAGAGGCGCGGCGCTGTCCATTCTGGCGACCATCCAGGGCTTTCTGACCCTGTACCCGGACAATCAGATTCGGGGCGTGATTCTCAATCAGTGTTCCGCTATGAGCTATCCGGCTTTGGCCCGAGCCATTGGGGAACGGTTTGGGGATGCGGTGCGGCCGCTGGGCTTTTTGCCGCCTATGCCGGACTGTGCGCTGGAAAGCCGCCACCTGGGGCTGGTTACTGCCGCAGAGGTGACGGACCTCAAAGAGAAATTGCAGGCCATGGCGGCGCAGGCGGAGAAGACCGTGGACCTGGACGGGATTCTGGCCCTTGCCCAAGGGGCCGACCCTGTGTTCTGTGAGCGGGTGATTCTTCCCCAATACCATGAGCCGGTACGGATTGCGGTGGCCCGGGACAATGCCTTCTGCTTCTATTACGAAGACAACCTGGATGCACTGCGGGAGATGGGGGCGGAGATTGTGCGTTTCAGTCCCTTGGAGGACGAAGCTCTCCCCGCCAATATCCAGGGCCTCTACCTGGGGGGCGGATACCCGGAGCTGTATGCCCAGGCCCTCAGTGACAATCAGACGATGCTGAAATCCATTCAAGACGCCATACACCGGGGGATTCCCTGCATTGCGGAGTGCGGCGGTTTCATGTACCTTACCCAGGCAATCCAAGGGATTCCCATGGCCCAGGTGCTTCCCGGCACCTGCTTTGACAACGGAAAGCTCACAAGATTTGGCTATGTGACCCTGGAAGCAAAGCGAGACAATCTGCTTTGCAAGGCGGGGGAGAAGATCATGGCCCATGAGTTCCACCACTGGGACTGCACAGAGCCCGGGGACGGCTTTACCGCCAGCAAACCAACGGGCAGGCACTGGGATTGCGGAGTGGTTACGGATCGGCTCTATGCCGGGTATCCCCATTTTCACTTCTATGCCAATCTGAACTTTGCAAAGAACTTCTATGAAGCCTGTATACAATATAAAGGAGAGCAAGCCTTATGATTGAACAGATAAAACCGATGGATATTGAAAAGCGTAGCTTTGAGATCATTACCGAGACTTTGGGTGACCGAAAGCTGGACCCGGAAAATGAGCTGGTCATCAAGCGGGTGATTCACACCTCTGCGGATTTTGACTATGTGGAGAATCTGACTTTTTCCGAACACGCCGTGCAAAAGGGCATTGAAGCTCTGCGGGGTGGCTGCGATATTGTCACCGACACCCAGATGGCCCGGTCCGGCATCAACAAGACCATTTTAGGCAAGCTGGGCGGTGAGGTCCACTGCTTCATGTCCGACCCCGATGTGGCGGCAGAGGCAAAGCAGCGGGGAATCACCCGGGCCATTGTCTCCATGGAGCGGGCGGCGGCCCTGGAAAAGCCCTGTATCTTCGCCATTGGCAATGCCCCCACGGCGCTTCTCTCCCTGAAAGAGCAGATTGACGCCGGAAAGCTGAATCCGGCACTGATTATCGGTGTGCCCGTTGGCTTTGTGAATGTGGTGGAGAGCAAGGAACTGATTATGCAGGCCGGAGTGCCCTACATTGTGGCAAGAGGCCGTAAGGGCGGCAGCAATGTAGCCGCCGCCATCTGCAACGCGATGCTCTATCAAATCATGCGGTGATTCTATGGAGGAATATATCGTTCGGGACGGCAAATCTCTGCGCCTGGGCTACACCACCGGCTCCTGCGCAGCGGCAGCGGCGAAAGCGGCCTGCCGGATGCTGCTCACCGGGGTAAAAACCGAGACCATCTCCATCCTTCCGCCTAAGGGGATTCCCCTGGAGCTGGAGGTTTTGGAGATTGCCATGGGGAAAAATGCCGTCCGATGTGCCATCCGAAAGGATGGGGGAGACGACCCGGACATTACAAACGGAACATTGGTATTTGCGGAGGTTTCCCGAACCGACACCCCCGGCATCTTCATTGACGGCGGCCTGGGGGTGGGCCGGGTCACCAAGCGGGGCCTGGACCAGCCGGTGGGGAATGCGGCAATCAACTCCGTTCCCCGGCGGATGATTCGGGAGAATCTGGAGGAGGTTTGTACGGTCCTCGACTATCACGGGGGCCTCAAGGTTTTGATTTCCGTGCCGGAGGGGGAGAGCCTTGCAAAAAAGACCTTCAATCCCCGGCTGGGCATTGTGGGCGGCATTTCCATTCTGGGGACCACGGGCATTGTGGAGCCCATGAGCGAAAAGGCGTTGCTGGACACCATCCGGGTGGAGCTTCGCCAGCGGAAGGAAAACGGGGCCCGGTATGTGCTCCTTACGCCGGGCAACTACGGCTCGGAATTTATTCGCACCCAAATCGGCATCGACCCCGCCCTTGCAGTGCAGGCATCCAACTTTATTGGGGATACCATCGATATGTGCAAGGAAATGGGCTTCCGGGGTGCACTGCTCATTGGACACATCGGAAAGCTGGTGAAAATCGCCGGGGGCATGATGAACACCCACTCCAAATACGGCGACTGCCGCATGGAGATCCTGGCGGCTCACGCCGGGGCAGCCGGTGTGGCCCCGGCGGTTTTGGAGGAAATCCTGGGGTGCGTGGCCTGCGACGATGTTCTGCGGATTCTGGGGGAGCATGGGGGCTATGAAACCACCATGGAGCGTGTGACCCGGCGGGTGCATGAACATTTACAGCACCGCAGTGACGAGATGGAAATCGGTGCGATCCTGTTTTCAAAGGAATACGGTTTGTTGGGCAGGACACCCAACGCTGAGACGTTACTACATAAAATTTTGGAGGAATAACAATGGTACATTTTGTTGGCGCAGGCAGCGGCGCAGTGGACCTGATTACTGTACGGGGCGCAAAGCTCCTGGAAGAGGCGGATGTCATTATCTATGCGGGTTCTCTGGTCAATCCTGCACTTCTGGACTATGCCAAGAAGGATTGTGAAATCCACAACAGCGCCACCATGACCCTGGAACAGGTCATTGCTGTGATTGAGAAGGCTGAGGCAGAGGGAAAGACCACTGTCCGTCTGCACACCGGCGATTCCAGCATTTACGGTGCGGTTCGGGAACAGTTTGACGAGCTGGATCAGCGGAACATCCCCTATGATGTGTGCCCCGGCGTCAGCTCCTTCTGCGGCGCGGCTTCTTCCTTAAAGGCCGAGTATACCCTTCCTGATGTGAGCCAGACCGTGATTATCACCCGGACCGCCGGAAGAACCCCGGTGCCCCAGGGCCAATCCATTCGAGAGCTGGCAGCCCATCAGGCCACCATGGTGCTGTTCCTCAGCACCTCTCTCACCAAGGAGCTCCAGGCCGATCTGCTGGCTGGCGGCTATCCCGGCGAGACCCCTGTTGCTGTGGTTTATAAGGCGACCTGGCCTGAGGAGCGGATTTTCCGCTGCACCGTGGATACCCTGCACAAGACGGTGACGGAGAACGGCCTCACCAAGACCTCTCTGATTATTGTGGGCAACTGCATGGGTGACAAATATCTGCGGTCTCTTCTCTATCATCCCGGCTTTGCCACGGAGTTCCGCGAGGCAACGGAATGATTTTTTCGGTATTTGCCTACAGCCGCCGGGGCTGTGAGACGGCCCGGCGGGTTATGGACCTGCTGGCAGGGGAGCAGTGCCGGGGATATACCATGGAAAAGTTTCAGCAGACGGGGTTTTCTCCCATTGAAAAGCCCTCCGGGGCCTTCTACGGTGAGAAGTTTTCCGCGTCGGATGCTCTGATTTTTGTGGGTTCCTGCGGCATTGCCGTTCGGGAGATTGCCCCCCATGTCCGGGATAAGAAGACAGACCCGGCGGTGC
Organism: Oscillospiraceae bacterium; assembly: GCA_020025615.1. Lineage (GTDB taxonomy): Bacteria > Bacillota > Clostridia > Oscillospirales > Oscillospiraceae > Faecousia. The sequence continues at coordinate 12,240 of JAHHRT010000011.1, forward strand.
TGTGCATCGACGAGTTGGGAACCTATGTGATTCCCATTCTCTCCGGGCACATCGGCGGGGCCAACGACCTGGCCCAGAGACTGGCGGCAGAGCTGGGGGCGCTGCCGGTGATTACCACCGCCACGGATATCAACGGGAAATTTTCTGTAGATGCCTGGGCGGCCAGAAACGGATATGCCATTTCCAGTATGGCCCTGGCAAAAGCAGTGTCCGCTGAGATTCTGGAGCATCCGGTGCCCCTGAAAAGTGATTTTCCCATCCGCTCCCAGCTGCCCCCGGGAATTGTGGCGGCAGACAGCGGAGAACTGGGAATCCTGCTTTCCTGGAAGACGGACAGGCCCTTTCACAGAACCCTTCGGCTGATTCCTCAGGTTCTGCACCTGGGAATCGGGTGCCGCAGAGACACCCCCAAGGAAGCCATTGCAGCGGCTGTGGAGCAGGTCCTGGAACAGTACGAAATTGACCCCAGGGCCATTTCCTGTGCGGCCTCCATTGACCTCAAGGCCCAGGAACAGGGGCTTCTGGAATTTTGCAGGGAGCGGGCACTGCCCATCACCTTTTACACAGCCCAGGAGCTGAGAGCGGTTCCCGGGGAGTTTACCAAGTCCCAGTTTGTCAGCAGCATCACCGGCGTGGACAATGTCTGTGAGCGGGCTGCCATGGTGGGGGCGCAGATATTAATTGTACGCAAGACCGCCTGCTCCGGGGTGACCGTGGCAGTTGCGGCGGAACATAGGGAGGTTTATTTTGGGTAAGGTAGTTGTTGTGGGCATTGGCCCCGGAAATTATGAAAATATGACCATTCGGGCAGACCGGGCACTGCAAGCCTGTGATGCCATTATCGGATACCATGTATATGTGGATTTGGTGAAAGAACGCTATCCCGACAAGGAGTTTATGACTACCCCCATGACCCGGGAGACCCAGCGCTGCCAGATGGCTCTGGACGCGGCTCGGGCGGGAAAAAATGTGGCGATGGTCTGCTCCGGCGACAGCGGCATCTATGGCATGGCAGCCCTCATCTATGAGCTGAGAGGAGAGGACACCCAGCCTGAGGTGGAGGTGATTCCCGGCCTGACTGCCGCTTGCAGCGGTGCTTCCATTCTGGGTGCGCCCCTTACCCATGACTTTGCGGTTATCAGTCTCAGTGATCGGCTCACCAGCTGGGAGAAAATCGAAAAGCGTCTGGAAAATGCAGCAGAAGCAGATCTCTCCATGGTGCTCTATAATCCCGCCAGCCACGGTCGTCCCGACCATCTGAAGCGGGCTTGTGACATTCTGCTGCGGCACCTGCCGGAGGATCGGATCTGCGCCGTGGCCCAGCATATCGGCAGAGAAGGGGAGAACCGCCGGATTATGACCCTGGGCGCTCTGCGGGATGCAGACGTGGATATGTTCTGCACGGTGTTTGTCGGCAACGAGATGACCAAGGTGCTCGGCGGCAATATGGTCACCCCCAGAGGCTACCGGGATGTGTAAGATCTGCGTATTTGCGGGAACCACCGAGGGGCGGACCCTGGCGGAGTTTCTCTGCACCCAAAATGTACAGGTGACGGCCTGTGTTGCTACGGAATATGGGGAAACCCTGTTGCAGCCCGGGGAGAATCTCCATGTCTCTGCCCAGAGACTGACCGAGGAGCAGATGAAGGCCATGTTCCTTGCGGAACGTTTCGACCTGGTTGTGGATGCCACCCATCCCTATGCCCCGATTGTGACAGAGAACATCGCCGCCGCCTGCCGGGAGACAGATACCCAGTATCTGCGGCTTCTGCGGGACGGAAACGACGCCCCGGAGGATGCGTTCTTCGGGGAAAATATTGAAGAGGCTGTGGCATTTCTCAACGGTACAGAGGGGAATATCCTGCTCACCACCGGCAGCAAGGAGCTTTCCCGGTATGCCGGGCTCCGGGATTTTTCGGAGCGGGCCTTTGCCCGGGTGCTCCCCATGGAGGACTCCTTGAAGCTCTGCCAGGAGGCGGGACTAAAGCCCTCTCATATCCTTGCGATGCAGGGGCCCTTTTCCCGGGAAATGAATGTTGCCATGCTCCGCAGTGTGGGGGCGGCCTATATGGTCACCAAGCAGTCCGGCTCTGCCGGAGGCTACGACGAAAAGGTGGCGGCGGCCCGAGAGGCAGGTGCCAAGCTGGTGGTCATCGGAAGACCGCCCCAGCGGGAAGGTCTCAGCTATCGGGAGACACTGGACCTGCTGTGCGCCCGGTTTGGGCTTACCTGGAAGCCCCAGGTGACCGTGGTCGGCATTGGCCCGGGAGACCGGGGGGCGATGACCGGGGAAGTGCTGGAAGCAATTTCTCAGGCGGATGCGGTGATCGGCGCCAAGCGGATGCTGGATGCCATCTGTGACCACCGAAAGCCCCTCTGGGATGCCATTGCCCCGGATGCCATTGCGGATTATATCTACACCCATCGGGAATACCGTCGGTTTGTGGTGGCAATGTCCGGGGATGTGGGCTTTTTCAGCGGCACGAAAAAGCTGCTGCCTCTGCTGGAGCGGTGCGACGTCACCGTTCTGCCGGGCCTCAGCTCCATGGTCTGCCTTTGCGCAAAGCTGGGGACTTCCTATGAAGATGTGGTCCCTGTGAGCGCCCACGGACGGGATAGAAGTATTCTGCCCCAGATTCGCAGACACCCCCGAATCTTTACCCTGGTAGGCGGCGAGAACGGCATGGGCAAGCTGTGCCGGGAGCTTGTGGACGCCGGAATGGGCGACGTGCACCTTAGCGTAGGGGAGCGGCTCAGCTACCCCGAGGAGCAGATTACCGTGGGCACAGCCCGGGAACTGGCGGAAAAGACCTTCCAGAGCCTGGCGGTGGCCCTCATTGAAAATGACCGAGCTGTGGTTACCTTTGGACTACCCGACGAAGCATTTCTCCGGGGTCAGGGCAGCGACGGCGTGGTTCCTATGACCAAAAGCGAAGTGCGGGCGGTGAGCCTGTCCAAGCTCCAGCTGACGGAAGATGCCTGCTGCTGGGATATCGGCGCGGGAACCGGCTCTGTGTCCATCGAAATGGCCCTGCAGGCCGGAAGAGGCCAGGTCTACGCCGTGGAGCGCCGGGAAGCGGCGGTGGAGCTTATGGCCAGCAATGCCCGGAAATTCGGCACGGATAACTTGCACATTGTCTCCGGCACGGCCCCGGAGGCTTGTGAGCAGCTGCCTGCACCTACCCATGTATTCATCGGCGGAAGCGCCGGAAATATGCGGGAGATCCTGTCTCTGATTCTCAGTAAGAATCCCAATGCCAGAATCGTGGCCACTGCCATTGCCCTGGAGTCTGTGGGAGAGCTGACCCAGTGCCTCACGGCCTTTCCCTTTACGGAAACCGAAGTGGTGAGCTTGACGGTGGCAAGAGACCGGAAGGCCGGACGCTACCATCTGATGAATGGGCAGAATCCCATTTATATCTTTACCATGCAAGGGGGAGAAAATCTGACATGAAGTGGTCGCTATACGCCCTGATGATTGGCTTTGTCATTGACCTGCTGGTGGGAGATCCCCACTGTATTCCCCATCCTGTGGTGCTGATCGGAAAGCTGATTTCCGCCACGGAGAAACTGGTGAGACGGATTTTTCCCAAAACCGTCCGGGGAGAGAATGTCGCCGGAGGTGCCCTTTGGGTGATCGTCACGGTGGTTTCCACGGCGGTTCCCCTGGGAATCCTCTGGGTCTGCCACCTGGTAAGTCCCTGGCTGCGGCTGGCGGCGGAAAGCCTGATGTGCTGGCAGATTCTTGCCACCAAGTCCCTGCGGGATGAAAGCATGAAGGTATATGATGCGCTGGAAACCGGGGACATTGAGAAATCCCGGTATGCAGTTTCTATGATTGTGGGCCGGGATACAGCAGAGCTCAGCGACCCGGCAGTGACCCGGGCTGCGGTGGAGACCGTGGCGGAGAACACCTCCGACGGCATTGTTGCGCCCATGCTGTTTCTCGCCCTGGGCGGTGCCCCTCTGGGCTTTTTCTACAAGGCGGTGAACACCATGGATTCCATGCTGGGCTATGTGGAGCCGCCCTATAAGAACGTCGGCCTGGTTCCTGCCAAAATGGACGATGTGATGAATTTCCTTCCCGCCCGAATCTCTGCGTTTATCATGCTGGCAGCCGGCGGGCTGATGGGCATGAATCTGAAAAACGGCTGGAAGATCTTCCGGCGGGATCGGTTTAACCATGCAAGCCCCAACTCTGCCCAGACGGAGTCGGTGTGCGCCGGCCTCATGGGTCTGCGCCTGGCGGGAGATGCCTGGTATCACGGGGTTCTCCACAAGAAGAAATACATCGGTGATCCTCTGCGGGAAATCCAGCATCAGGACATTCCCAGATCCTGCCGCCTGCTCTATGTGACAGCGGGATTGACACTTCTGCTGTGTGCTGGCGTGAAAGCCCTGATTTTACTGTAAGGAAGTTAGAAATATGCTGTATCAAACAAAAAACCCCCATGGCGGGGATATTTACGACGGGGAAATTTCACTGGACTTTTCAGCCAATACCAACCCCTTCGGAACGCCGCAAGGGGTTTTGCAGGCGATTTCTGAGAGCTTAAAGGACGTGCATCGGTATCCCGACCCCTACTGCCGGAAGCTGGTTCAGGCGATTTCTCAGTTTGAGGGGGTGCCCCAGTCCTATATCCTCTGCGGAAACGGAGCGGCGGAGCTGATTTATGCCTACTGTGATGCTCTGCGCCCGGAGACAGCGGCAGAGCTGGCCCCTACCTTTTCAGAGTACGCTTTGGGCCTTGCCCGGACGGGATGTGTGCCGAAACGGTACATCCTTTCCAAGGAAAATGGGTTCCGGCTGGACGAGAGCTTTTTGAGCTTTTTGGAAGCAGAGCGGCCCCAGGCGGTGTTCCTCTGCAATCCCAACAACCCCACAGGCCAGATCATTGAAAGAGAGCTTCAGGGGAAGATTCTCAGCTTCACCAAGGAAAAGGGAATCCGGCTGTTTGTGGATGAATGTTTCCTGGACCTCAGTGAAGGCGGGGAGAGCCTAAAGAATTTCCTGGGGGAGAATCCCCAATTGTTTTTGCTGAAAGCCTTTACAAAAAGCTATGGCATGGCGGGAATCCGCCTGGGCTATGGCCTGTGTGCCGACCCGGTGCTGCTGGGAAAGATGGCCCAAGCCGTTCAGCCCTGGAATGTGTCCAGTCTGGCCCAGGCGGCAGGTGTTGCCGCGCTGGGGGAAGGTGCATTTCTGGAAAAGACCAGAACCCTGGTTTTCGCACAGCGCAGATGGCTGAAAGCACAGCTGGAAGAGATGGGCTTCTGGGTCAGTGATTCTAAAACCAATTACCTGTTGTTTGAAGGCCCCCAGGGCCTTTGCAGCGCCCTCAGAAAGCAGCACATCGCCATTCGCAGTTGTGACAATTATCAGGGCCTGGGCAGCGGATGGTACCGCATTGCAGTGCGTCTGCCCGAGGAAAACAGGATACTTATGGACGCCATTCAGGCGAGCCTATAAAAAGGAGAAGCTATGGCGAAGGTAATTATGATTCAGGGAACCATGTCCAATGCCGGCAAGAGCATCCTCTGCGCCGGACTGTGCCGGATTTTCAAGCAGGATGGCTACCGCGTGGCTCCCTTCAAAAGCCAGAATATGGCCCTCAATTCCTTTATCACCAAGGACGGCGGCGAAATGGGCCGGGCCCAGGTGGTCCAGGCCGAGGCGGCGGGAATCGAGCCGGATGTGCGGATGAACCCCATTCTGTTGAAGCCCACCACCGATGTGGGCAGTCAGGTAATTGTGGGGGGCGTGGTTCAGGGCAATATGCGGGCCATGGAATACTACCGCCGGAAGCGGGAGTACATTCCCGCCATTATGGATGCCTACAACAGCCTGGCAGCAGAAAACGATATTATCGTCATCGAGGGTGCAGGCTCTCCTGCGGAAATCAACCTCAAGCAGGAGGATATTGTGAACATGGGCATGGCAAAGATGGTGGATGCTCCGGTGCTTCTGGTAGGCGACATCGACCGGGGCGGCGTATTTGCCCAGCTCTACGGTACGGTGGCTCTGCTGGAGGAGGACGAGAAGGCCCGGGTGAAGGGCACCATTGTCAATAAGTTCCGGGGAGACCGGGCCATTTTGGAGCCGGGCCTTGAGACTTTGGAGAAGCTCTGCGGGGTTCCCGTAGTGGGCGTTGTTCCCTATGTTCATGTGGACATTGACGACGAAGACAGCCTCTCTGAGCGGTTCAGCCGAAACCAGGCGGCAAAGCTTCTGGACATTGCGGTGATTCGTCTGCCCAGAATCTCCAATTTTACGGATTTCAGCCCCTTTGAGCGGTATGAGAACGTCTCCCTTCGGTATGTGGATCGGGTATCTGAGCTGCACAACCCGGACCTCATTCTTCTTCCCGGCACCAAGAGCACCATTGCGGATTTGCAGTGGCTGCGGCAGTGCGGTCTGGAAGCAGCCATTTCCAAGGCGGTTTCTGCGGGAACGCCCATCTTTGGCGTGTGCGGCGGCTATCAGATGCTGGGGCGGTCCGTCCGGGATCCCATGCAGGTGGAGGCCGCAGGGACCACGGAAATCGCGGGCATGGGCCTTCTGCCTATGGACACGGTCTTTGAGGGGGAGAAGGTACAGACCCAGACCCGTGGCGTGTTCCGGGAAATCCCCGGAATGTTGTCCTCTCTCAATGGTCTTTCCTATGAGGGCTATGAGATTCATATGGGCCGCAGCGGAGAGGGCCTGCCCCCTGTAATGGGCAGCGGAAAGGTCTATGGAAGCTACATCCACGGCATTTTCGATGCCCCCGGTGTGGCGGATACCATTCTTAAAACCATTTGCCGGCAGAAAGGCATTGATTTTGAAGCCCTGGGCACCTTTGACATGGCGGCCTATAAGGAAATCCAGTACGACAAGCTGGCGGACGCTGTTCGTTCCGGCCTGGATATGGATTATATCTATCGAATTCTGAACCGAGAGGTTTGAAAAAATTCCCCAAACGAAATTTTCGTTCGGGGAATTTCCTTATTCGGACCGCAGAGCGATGACCGGGTCTTTCTTTGCCGCCTGCATAGCGGGGATCAAGCCGCCCAGCAGGGTGAGCAGCATACTGAGAACAATGAGAATCAGGGCACCTGCCAGAGGAAGACGGGCCACAATCTGCATATTTTTGGTGAGATGGTGGATCAGCTGGTTTCCGGGAATCAGAAGGATCAGGCTGATACCGATGCCCAGAACGCCGGAACAAAGGCCGATGATAAAGGTCTCTGCATTGAACACCTGAGAGATATTGTGCTTCGATGCACCCATAGCACGGAGCACACCGATCTCCTTGGTTCGCTCCATCACAGAGATATAGGTGATAATGCCGATCATAATGGAGGAGACCACCAGGGAAACCGCCACAAAGGCAATCAGCACATAGCTGACGCTGTTGATGATGATTCGCACGGAGTCCATCATCTGACCGGTCATATCGGTATATTGGATGATTTGCTCCTCGTGACCGGATTCTTCCATATCCCGGTTGTAGTCGTCCAGGAAGTTGAGAAAAGCTTCCTTTCCATCGAAGTCCTTCATATAGATGGACATATAGCTGGGGCTGTCCAGGTCTGCATAGTCCAGCTTTCGGAGATTGGAGGCGAGGCTGGCCTGTGTGCGGCCTGAAATGGTTTCATACAGCCGATGAAGCTTTTCTTCATCCATGTCAAATCGGAAAGCACCTGCCAGACGACCGCTGTCCACATAGAAGGAATCCTGAATGAACTGGGTGAAGAGCTGGTCAAAGCCGGAAAGACTGTCTACGAGAGAGTCCATAGCCGTGGCTTCCATCATCTTTCGGGCCATAATCTGACCGGCTTTCTGGGTAACCGGATCGTTCAGAAGGGTAGAAACGATACCGTCGATTTTGGCATAGGTCAGGTCCGCCGAAAAATCGTCAGGACGGATGGGCAAGTCCGGAATCTGGGGCTCGCTTTCCTCGGTGCCCTCAATGTTTTCAGAAGGCTCCTGGGGGTCGGGGGCTGTTTCAGGCTGCGTACTATCTTCGGTTGGCTGCTCCGGCTGTGGCTCCACCGCTGGCGGCTGCTGGCTGTCGGAAGTGCCATCCGGGACCGTAGCTTCCGGAATCGGCTCGATTTCCGGTTCGGCGTCCTGGGATGGCTGAATTTCCGGAGAGCCATCCGGGGCGGGGAGTGCCTGGGCGGCTTCCTCCTGGGTCTCAGAAACCGCCGTAAGGGATGCGAGCCGAGGGGCAGAGGCGTGGGAGGCAAAGGCCGGTGCAGCGGGCTGGTCAGCAATTTCCCGGGCAATAAACCCGGTGACCATGCCCACCAGCAGGGGCTTATAGACGCTGACAAAAGCTTCCTTGGGAACACCGTAGATGTTCGCCAGAGTGGTCAGCTGTCCGTTGGCATAGTCGCCGGATAAGAAATCATCCACCATAGGCTGTGCATCGGAGAGGGTAATGGTGGCGGTGCCGCCGTTGGCATCCAGATATTGGATGAGCATTTGCTGGCTCAAATCCGCCAGAGTGAGGGAGAACTCTCGCTGAGCCGGGGCAGTGTCCACATCTGTGGCCTTAGTGATCTCCTGTAGACAGGTTTCCAGAAGCTCTACAAAATCACTTTCCGACATATCCATGCCAAAGGAAGAAGAAATTGCATTTTGATCAATGGAAATCATGGAACTGAAATCCGGGAGCGTTTTCTCATCACTGCCAAAGGGAGAGCCGCTGAACACGTCCACCTCGGGATTTGCCAGCTGGTCCTTGACAATCTGAGCGTTGGCGGCAGTGCGGATGATATGGTCGGTCAGGCTGTGGTGGTATCCAATCCCGGGGTAGAGAATACCGCTGCTGCCCTCCTTGGGGGCAATGATACCCACCACCCGCAGTTCGGTGCCCTTCTCCATGGCCTGAGCCAGGTATTCGGGATCGTCTGAGAGATCTTCCCAGATTTGAAATTCCGCATTATAGTGGTAAAGATCCGGCTGAGAGACCCAGCGGAAGCGGAGATTCATCAGATCGTCATAGGACCACTGCATGGGGACCTCGGGGGGAATTTCCTTACCCTCCTCCATGAGCCGCAGCATCTCGTCCAGGTGGGCCATGTCTTTGAGCCCCAGGGTATAGGCAATTTGATCGGGAATACGACCGCCTTGGGGAAGCACGAAGACAAGCTCGTCATACTTTTCAGGCCAGCGGCCACGGACCACATCATACTGGCTATCCAGCATTTCCCGGTCGTCCATCAGCTCCTGGAAGGCATCGGAGTCCATCATGGCAGAAATGCCGTCGTTTCCGGTGATCTTCTTAAACAGAGTGGCGGGATTGACCTGCTGGGGTTTGTCGGGGGTTCCGGCATAGATCCTGGGGCGAATCCCATAGCCGTACTGGATGTTGGCGACCATCTGAGACAGCGTCTCGCTGTTTTCATCCAGGTAGGTTTTGAAAGCGGAAAGGTCGTTGCTGCCAATATGGGCAAACATTTTTGACAGCATGGGGGATTCCACCGCAGTATCCGGCGGCTGCTCTTCTCCGCCGGTGTCGGGCATCATCATCGACATAAGCGCTGCGCTCATATCTGCGGATTCCGACTGAATCGTCAGGGGATAGCTGGCCAGGGTGTCCCGCTGGATGCTGTCTACATAGCTCTGAAAGCCGGTAGACAGGGAGAGAATCAAAGCAATGCCGATGATGCCGATGGAGCCTGCAAAGGAGGTCAGAAGCGTTCTGGCCTTTTTGGTCCACAGATTCTGAAAGCTCAGGGTGAGGGCCGAGCGGAAGGACATGGAGGAACGACCCATGTTTTTATGCTGGGGCGGGACGGCCTGGGTGTCATCCGGCTGGAAGGGGTCGGAGTCATCCAGGATTCTGCCGTCCTTCACCCGGACAATTCGGCTGGCATACTGGTCTGCCAGCTCGGGATTGTGGGTGACCATGACCACCAGGCGGTCCTTGGCGACCTCTTTTAACAGCTCCATGACCTGAATACTGGTCTCGGAGTCCAATGCGCCGGTGGGTTCGTCCGCCAGCAGGATTCGGGGATCATTGACCAGCGCGCGGGCAATGGCAACCCGCTGCATCTGACCGCCGGACATCTGGTTGGGCTTTTTGTGCAGCTGGCTGCCAAGACCAACATTTTCCAGAGCCTGAATGGCCCGCTTTTTGCGTTCCCCGGCGGGAATACCGGAGATGGTCAGTGCCAGCTCCACATTGGACAGAACGGTCTGGTGGGGGATGAGGTTATAGCTCTGGAAAATAAAGCCCACCGTATGATTGCGGTAGGAGTCCCAATCCCGGTCGGTATACTGTTTTGTGGAGATCCCGTCGATGATGAGATCACCGCTGTCGTAGTGGTCCAGGCCGCCGATGACGTTGAGCAGGGTGGACTTGCCAGAACCGCTGGGGCCCAAAATCGCCACCAGCTCATGTTCCCGGAAGGTAAGGCTCACATCGTCCAGGGCCGTTTGAGTGAGTTCTCCTGTGACGTATTTTTTCTTGATGTTTTGGATTTGAAGCATGAAATCTCTCCTGAACCGAATGTTTCTCAATTTATTCCGTAAGATTCTAATTGTAATTATATCTGGTAAAAAGGGATGTTTGTTAAGATAGGGTGAACGATTTATGCACTTTCTTGCATTTTGCAGCATCCGCTGGGTTCATGTAATATTTACAAATCAATCCTTGACAAAAACGGCTTCCCCGATATAATAGAACTGTTCATTTTAGAACAGTTCTATTTAGAACAGGAGGAAGAAATATGCAAATCCCCATCGATCACTACGCTTCCGGGGAATATCTCTATGACCAGATGGTTTCTCCGGTCTGCCAGCGGTATGAGCTTACCCATATCGAGTTTACGGTGCTGATGTTCCTGGCCAATAATCCCAAATTTGATACCGCGGCCCAAATCGTCAAATACCGCCGCCTTACCAAATCTCATGTTTCCCTTGCAGTTCGGGCGTTGTTAGAGCGCAGGCTGCTGCTGGGAGAGGATGGAAAAGATGACCGCCGTACCATCCATCTCAGCATCACGGAGGATGCAGCACCGATTATTGAAGAGGGACGGGCTGTGCAGAGTCAGTTCTTTGCGGCACTCTTTGCGGGATTTGCGCCGGAAGAGCGGGAGCTGATGGCACAGTTTATGAATCGCATCGATCAGAATATTAAAAGTCGGATCGGATAACCCCTGGTTTATTGTATTGAGAAAGAGGAGAAGTGAAATATGGAAAAAGATAGAGCCTTTTTGGGTACGGAGCCCATTGGCAAACTGCTGTTTAAGCTGGCGGTTCCCACGGTGGTGGCGCAGCTGATCAATATGCTCTATAACATTGTGGACCGGATTTACATCGGTCATATGCCCGGAGACGGTGCACCGGCCCTCACCGGCGTAGGCGTGTGTATGCCCATTATTATGATTGTCACGGCGTTTGCAGCCCTGGTGGGCTCCGGCGGTGCACCCCGTGCCTCTATTTTTATGGGCAAGAAGGATAACAAGTCCGCAGAGCGGATTCTGGGCGGCTGCTTTGCGATCCAGGTTGTACTGTCCGTCATTATCACCACCGTTCTGCTGCTGTGGAACCGGGAGCTGCTTATGGCCTTCGGCGGCAGTGAAAATACCATCGGCTATGCAACCGACTATATGAACATCTACGCCATTGGTACGATCTTTGTTCAGATGACCCTGGGCATGAATGCGTTTATTACGGCCCAGGGCTTTACCAAGATCTCCATGCTGTCGGTGATCATTGGCGCAGTTGTCAATATTGTACTGGATCCCATTCTGATTTTTGGCTTCCACATGGGTGTAAGAGGTGCAGCCCTTGCCACCATTCTGTCCCAGGCGATTTCCTGCATCTGGGTTCTCTCCTTCCTCATGGGAAAGAAGACGGCACTGCGGCTTAAGAAGGAATACATCCGTCTGTCTCCCAAGGTGGTGCTTCCTTGCCTGGCGCTGGGTATGGCACCCTTTATCATGCAGGCCAGTGAGAGTGTGATCACTGTGTGCTTTAACGCCTCTCTGCTGCGCTACGGCGGTGACGAAGCAGTGTTCGCCATGACCATTCTAACCAGTGTTATGATGTTTGCCATGCTGCCCCTTCAGGGAATTACCATGGGTGCGCAGCCCATTATCAGCTATAACTACGGTGCGCGGAACGCCGGGCGGGTAAAAGAAACCTTCCGACTGCTGCTGATTGTCTGCCTGACCTTCTCTATGGGCCTTTGGACGGCTGTGGAACTGGCACCTAAGTTCTTCGCCGGCATCTTTACCCCGGATCCTGAGCGGCAGGAATTTACGGCTTGGGCTCTGCGGATTTACGCAGGCGGTATGGGCATCTTTGGCATCCAGTCTGCCTGCCAGATGACCTTTACCTCTTTGGGTAAGGCAGTGAGCTCTATTGTTGTGGCGGTGGTTCGGAAGTTTGTTTTGCTGGTTCCTATGGTTTACATCGTTCCCATGCTGGTTTCGGACAAGGTGTTCGGTGTGTATCTGGCAGAGCCGATTTCCGATGTCATTGCGGTGTCCTTCACTGCAATCCTGTTTACCTTCCAGTTCCGCAAGGCTATGCGGGACCTGGAAAAGCCTCAGGCAGCCTGACGTGCGACTGCCGAAAAGCGGTTACATCCCCGTAGACGGAAAGGTTTTCTCGACACGCTGCAGGGACTGCCGAAATTTCTTCGGCAGTCCCTGAAACTGTGAACCCCATTGCTGCCTGGATTCCGATGGATGGAGGCAGCTTCCTGGGGATGTTTATATTCAGTTTAGGTTCAATGGTTAGGATGCATATGAGGTGAATGGGTATGCTCAATATTATGGTTGTTGACGACGATAAAAATACACGGATGCTCCTGAAAGCTGTTCTGGAAGGGGAAAACTACACGGTTGTCACTGCGGAAAACGGGGAAGATGCTCTGGCGGTGATGGACAATCATCATGTGGATCTGGTGGTCCTGGATGTGATGATGCCCAAAATGGACGGCTATGAGTTTACAAGCCTTCTGCGGCAGAACGACAATAATCTGCCCATCCTGATGGTGTCCGCCAAACAGCTTCCGGCGGATAAGAAGAAAGGCTTTGTGGTCGGCACGGATGACTATATGACAAAGCCCATCGACGAAGAAGAAATGCTTTTACGTATCAAAGCCCTGCTCCGCCGTGCCAAAATTGCCAATGAACGGCGGATCGAGGTGGGGGATGTGGTTCTCGACTACGACTCGCTGACGGTGAGCCGGAACGGGGAAGTGCAGGAGCTGCCCCAAAAGGAATTTATGCTGCTGTATAAGCTGCTGTCCTATCCGGGAAAGATCTTTACACGGATCCAGCTTATGGACGAGATCTGGGGCGCAGACTGCGAGACCGGCTGGGAGACCGTTACGGTTCACATCGGACGGCTTCGCAAACGCTTTGAGGGATGGGACGAATTTCAAATCGTCTCTGTCCGGGGACTTGGCTATAAGGCGGTGAAAAAAGAATGAAACGGAAAGTGAAATCCAGCCGTATTCGGGTGCTTCTGACATTTGCGGCTATTATTTTCCTGGCACTGCTGGCCCACACGCTGGTTACCGGCATTACCATGTGGGTCCTGATTCGAATCGGGGCTCTGGCGGTTTCCGGGATTGCGCCTGCGCCCTATATGGCACGTTTTTCTGTTTTAAGTCTGCTGGTCAGTCTAATCATTGGCGTCCTGATTTCCATTGCGGTGAGCCAGATGCCGCTGAAGCCTGTGCGGGACCTCATCAACTGTATGGATGCACTGGCTTCCGGAAACTATAAGACCCGCTTCCATGTGGGGCCCATCAGCCGGAAATATCCGCCGCTGGTGAAGATTTCTGACAGCTTTAATAAGATGGCGCAGGAGCTTGAGAGCACGGAGGTACTCCGAAGCGATTTCGTCAATAACTTTTCCCATGAGTTCAAAACACCCATTGTTTCCATTGCCGGCTTTGCAAAGCTTCTGCGCCGGGGCAATCTCAGCGAGGAACAGAAACAGGAGTATCTCAGTGTCATTGAGGAGGAGTCCCTGCGCCTTTCCTATATGGCGACCAATGTGCTGAATCTGACCAAGGTGGAAAACCAAACCATTCTCACGGATCTTACCACCTTTAATCTGTCGGAGCAGATTCGTTCCTGTATCCTGCTGTTTGAAACCAAGTGGGCGGAGAAAGACCTGGATCTCATGCTCCATTTCGGAGAGTATACCATTACAGCCAATGAAGAGCTTTTGAAGCAGGTCTGGATCAACCTCCTGGATAATGCCTTTAAGTATACACCCAGGTATCAGTCGGTGGAGATTCAGATCACAGAAAAAGAAAAGACACTGTTGGTTTCAATTATGAACTCCGGCAGTGAGATTCCCCTGGAAAAACAGGATATGATCTTCAATAAATTCTATCAGGCAGACGAATCCCACGGAACTCAGGGAAATGGCGTGGGCCTTGCCATTGTGAAGCGAATCACGGAGCTTCATAACGGCAAAATCTGGGTGGAGAGCAAGAATCATATCACCACCTTTACGGTGGAGCTGCCGAAATGCCAATAAAGAGAGATTCGCCACAAAGTCCTCAGCTTTGCCGGGGCAATGTGATAAGATAGAAAGAGCCTGACAATGTCAGAATGAGAGAGGAACGGAAAGCAGACTTCAGGAGATTCTATGAGAAAAGGATTTGTTTGAATGCAATCAGTTAAACTGCCTCAGCCGGAGGTAAACCTGAAAGGTTTTCGGCTGAGTAAGCTCAAGGAGAAAGAGTATCGCCATTTTCTGTGGCTGCTCATTTGGCCCGTCTACTATCTGCGGTATTTTATCGTGGAGGCGGTGAATCCCACCGGGGCGGCCTGCTATGTGATGCACAGCCCTTTGGATGACATGATCCCCCTGTGTGAGTACTTCCTGATTCCCTATGGATTGTGGATGGTCTCCATGCTGGCGATGCACTTTTTTACCATGCTCTATGATGTGGATACCTTTAAGCGGTACAGTAAGTTCCTGCTGATCTCCATTACCGTTTCCACCACCATCTTCCTGGTGTTTCCCACCTGCCAGAATCTGCGGCCTGCGTCCTTCCAGCGCAGTAACTTGTTTACCTGGATTTTGAGAATTGTCTATCAGATGGATACCAACACCAATGTCTGCCCCTCGGAGCACGTCATCGGTGCACTGGCGGTGCTGGCGGCGGCGTGTCACTGCCGATATTTCAGAACACCCTGGCGGATTACGGGTATGACGGTATTTACAGTCTTGGTGTGTCTGTCTACGGTATTTTTGAAGCAGCACTCCATTCTGGATGTTTTTGCAGCCCTGCCAATCTGCCTGGTTGCGTATTTCATCTGTTTTCGCAGGAAAAAGAAATAAAAGCCGATGCCATTGTAATTTCTGAGGAAAGAGGGCTTTTACCATGAAAATTGGCATTGTGGATATGGGCGGCGGATACCGGGGCGTTTATGCAGCCGGAAT
>JAHHRT010000110.1 GCA_020025615.1 Oscillospiraceae bacterium
AACGATGGTCCCTGCAATTGCCAGAAGGAGCTCGATCCCCGATTTGCTGCTTTACAGCAGCTTCTTGAGAAGTAAATTTTGATGCTGTTTTCAAAGCAGTCTGACCAAGGAGGTGTCAACCATGGCTGTCCCTAAGTGTAAAGTGTCCCAGGCTCGTCGCGATAAGCGCCGTGGCTCCAACTGGAAGCTGTCCGCTCCCAGCGTTTCGGTTTGCCCCAAGTGTGGTGAGCCCGTTATGCCCCACAGAGCTTGCAAGAAGTGCGGCACCTACAACGGTCGTCAGGTCCTGACCGTTGAGGCCGAATAAGGCACAAGCGGAAAACGCAGAGGAAGGCAGTTTGCCTTCCTCTTTTTCCGTTTATTGGGCATCTTAAAAACTTCCCACCCCCTGCATCGCTTTTCCATTGCATTTCCGAAAAAAATGTGTAATAATGAGAGGATGGAAATTTTCCTCTTCCCCATAGAAAGGATGTGTTGTTATGGCAAGACCTCTGGTTGCCATTGTGGGTCGGCCCAACGTGGGCAAATCCATGTTATTTAACAAACTGACCGGTCACCGCACCTCCATCGTGGAGGACACCCCCGGTGTCACTCGTGACCGCATCTACGGTGAGTGCGAATGGTGCGGACGCACCTTCAATCTGGTAGATACCGGCGGTATTGAGCCGGGCACCGAAAACGATATGCTGAAATTCATGCGCCGTCAGGCCGAAATCGGCATTGAGCTGGCAGATGCCATCATCATGGTTGCCGATGTGCGCTCCGGTGTCACCGCTGCCGACCAGGACGTGGCAACCATGCTCCGCAAGAGCGGCAAGCCTGTGGCTCTGGCAGTCAACAAGTGCGACTCCACCGGCCCTGTCAATCCCGACGTCTTTGAGTTCTACAGTCTGGGCATTGGCGATCTCTATGAGACCTCCGCAGTCCACGGTCACGGCACCGGCGATCTGCTGGATTGGGTGCTGGAGAACATCCCCGCTGACGACGGCGAAGAGGATGACGACGAAATCATCAAGGTTGCCATTGTCGGCAAGCCCAACGTGGGCAAATCCAGCCTTCTCAACAAGATTCTTGGCGAGGAGCGGGTAATCGTCTCCAATGTGGCAGGCACCACCCGTGATGCCATCGACTCCTACTATGAAAACGCCACCGGCAAGTACTGCTTCATCGATACCGCCGGTATGCGCCGGAAGAGCAAGGTGGACGATGTGATTGAAAAGTACTCCAATATGCGTACCATCAGCGCCATTGAGCGGGCCGATGTGTGTCTGATTCTCATTGATGCCAACGAAGGCGTTACTGAGCAGGACACCAAGATTGCAGGTCTGGTTCACGAGGCCGGCAAGGCTGCCATCATCGTGGTAAACAAGTGGGATGCCGTGGAGGACAAGGAGACCAACACCATGCGCGACATGGAGCAGAAGGTCCGTCAGGGCCTGAGCTATATGCTCTACGCCCCGGTTGTATTCCTGTCTGCCCTCACCGGTCAGCGTGTGGATAAGCTCTATCAGGTCATCCAGGACGTCCACGCACAGAACATCAGCCGCATCACCACCGGCGCCCTCAACAGCGTTCTTGCCGATGCCACCGCACGGGTGCAGCCGCCTACGGATAAGGGCCGCCGCCTGAAAATCTACTACATGACCCAGGCCGGCACCAAGCCCCCTCACTTTGTCATCTTCTGCAACGACGCACGTCTGTTCCACTTCTCCTATCAGCGGTATCTGGAAAACCAGATTCGAGAGGTCTTTGGTCTCCAGGGCACTCCCATCCGCATCACCATTCGTCAAAAGGGCGACAAGGAGGAGTAAGCCATGATTCTTTCCATTCTGGGTATCCTGGCTGCCGGATACCTGCTGGGTAACATCAACGGTGCCATTCTGGTTTCCAAGCTTCTGGTCCACGACGATGTGCGGACCCATGGCAGCGGCAATGCCGGATTTACCAATTATTTCCGCAACTACGGCGGTGTCAAGTCCCTGCTGGTTGCCTCCATTGATTTTCTGAAAGCAGCAATCGCCTGTCTCATCGGCGGCTGGCTCCTGGGCTCCGCAGGTTATCGCCTGGAAGGCATGATGATCGGTGCACTGGCTGTCACCCTGGGCCATGACTTCCCTGCCTTCTACCGCTTCAAAGGCGGCAAGGGTATTCTCTGCGGCTTTGCCATTGCCGTGACACTGGACTGGCGGATTGCAGTGCTGTGCTTCATCCTGTTCTTTATTGCCTATCTCCCCACGAAGTTCGTGAGCTTAGGCTCTGTTGCCAGCGCACTGGGCTTTGCCATTGGCTTTGCCCTGTTCCACCACGACAACCTCTTCCTGATGATCAGCGGTGTGGCTCTCAGCGCACTGGCTGTCTATATGCACCGCACCAACATCCAGCGGCTGATCAAGGGCGAGGAGAGCAAAACCGACTTCTTTAAGCGGAGAGCTAAGAAATGAGGGCCGCCGTTGTCGGTGCCGGTGCCTGGGGCACCGCCCTTGCTACCGTCCTGTGCAAAAACGGACACGATGTCGCCCTCTGGTGCCATCGGGAGGCCCGGGCCCAGGAAATTCGTGCCACCGGGGAAAACCCCAGACTTCCCGGAATCAAGCTTCCCGAAGCCCTCACCGTCACTGCGGACCCCCAGTGTGTCCGGGGCTGCAAATTGGTGGTGATGGCCTCTCCCTCCTCCCCCATCCGTTCCGTCTGTCAGACCGTAGCCCCCTATCTGGATGCCGATGCCGTGATGGTTTCCGTCACCAAGGGCATTGAGCAGGGCACGCTGCTGCGGATGAGCCAGGTGGTGGAAGCGGAGTGTCACCGCCCTGTGGTGGCCCTCTCCGGCCCCTGTCACGCCGAGGAGGTCGCCGCCGGAATCCCCACAGGATGCCTCGCTGCCTGTGAAGACAAGGCCCTGGCAGAGCTTACCCAGGATGCCTTCATCTCCGAGAACTTCCGGGTCTACACCAGCCCGGATGCCGTAGGTGCAGAGCTGGGCGGTGCTCTCAAGAATATCATTGCCCTGTGCGCCGGTGTTCTGGACGGTCTGGGCTGCGGAGACAACACCAAGGCCATGCTGATGACCCGAGGCCTCACTGAAATCGCCCGGCTGGGTGTTTCCATGGGTGCCCGAAAGGACACGCTGGCAGGCCTCTCCGGCGTCGGAGACCTGATCGTCACCTGTACCTCTATGCACTCCCGGAACCGCCGGGCAGGCATTCTCATCGGTCAGGGGAAATCCCCTGCCGAAGCTATGGCCGAGGTTGGCGCTGTGGTGGAAGGTTACTATGCCGCCAAGTCCGCCTACGAGCTGGGACAGCATCAGGGCATTGATATGCCCATCGTAAACGCCGCCTATCAGGTTCTCTACATGGAGACCAACCCCAGAGAGGTCATCCGTGACCTGCTTCTGCGGGAGCGGAAGCCCGAGTCTGAGGATGCAGGCTGGCTCTGATAAACTGCAAACCGCCCTTGAATGGAACCATAGTCCATTCAAAGGCGGTTTTTTGTTTCCAAGGCAGAGCGGTTTTTCCCTCAACTACAGATAGAATTCTTCTCCCCCATCCCGTTATTGCTTCTAGTGGGTTATCTGGTATACTAAAGGCAGCTGCAGCAAACAAACAACAAAGGAGTTCTTATCATGAATATCAGATTGGGACAGAAAATCAAATCTCTGCGAAAAGCAAAAAATATCTCTCAGGAAGTCCTTGCCCAATATCTGGGTGTCAGTTTTCAGGCTGTCAGCAAATGGGAAACCGAGACTGCCATGCCGGACGTCACCCTGATTCCGGCGATTGCCTCCTTCTTTGAGGTCTCCACCGATGAGCTGTTTGATTTCAACCTTCTGGAAACCGAAAAGCGGGTAGCGGAAATCTGCAATGAGGCCTGCCGCTGGCGGGATACCGACAGCAGGAAAGCCGAGCAGATTCTCCGAAAGGGGCTTCAGCAGTATCCCGGAAATGACATTCTTCTCAACAACCTGCTCTACACCATGCGCTCCCCGGAACGGGCCCAGGAGGTCATTGACCTGTGCAGGGTGCTGATGGAAGGTGCCAAGCACGAGGACGTCCGATACGACGCCATGCGGATTCTGGCAGAAACCTACAAGGAACAGGGAGAATACGCCCTCTGCAAGGCCGCCATCGCCCAAATCCCGGAAATCTACTTTTCCAAGCAGCAGCTGGACGCACTGCTGCTGGAAGGTGAGGATATGTTCGGGGCTGCCTGGGGACAGAAGCACGTTGCCGCACAAGATCTTCTCCAGATGTTCCTGCGGCTGTCTGATTACTACCAGTCCAAGGGCCAGCTGAATCAGGCCAAAAGCCAGCTCACCATGCTGATTGCCATTGGAGACACGCTCCAATCCGACCTGGAAGACCAGAGCGGATACTATCCCAGCTGCTACCGGGAAATCACCGAAGCTGCCAAAAAGAAGCTTTCCCAGCTTTAAGCACGTATTCGCCTTACCCGCAAAACCTTACAAAGGCCCCCGGCACAGCCCTTTTTAGGGCAGTGCTGGGGCTTTTCTATGGGGCAGCCTGGTCTCAGAACGAACCGTGTGCAGCAGTCAGCCCCGGTAGATGCCGTCTTATACCTTCATGAATCCGCAGCAGCCCAGCTCGGTCATCTGCACAAACCCTTGACTTTCGTAGAAGGAAATGGTTTTCGGTGTG
>JAHHRT010000111.1 GCA_020025615.1 Oscillospiraceae bacterium
TGCGGGCACTGCACATTGAGTGACTGGATTCGGTGCATTTGCGGCATAGCCGCAAATCATAGTGCCGCCGGGGCCCTACCCGGCGGTTCACAGTCCACCGGACTGTGAAATTTAGAATCTTCGAATCCGTCACCGGATAAAAAAATCAGGAAGTATTCTGAAGAATACTTCCTGATTTTGGTCCGAGTGACTGGATTCGAACCAGCGGCCTCTTGAACCCCATTCAAGCGCGATACCAAACTTCGCCACACCCGGATATTTTGTTTTGTTTGTTGCTGTCTCCCGACCGCTCAGATATAATAACATACACTTCCAGAAAATGCAAGCATTATTTTTCATTTTTTCAAAAATTTTTTCTCAGTGGGAAAACCCCGGTTATTCCAGGGTTTTCCCACTGAATTCTCACGCAGATGTTCCGCTTCTGGCAGGGCCTTCCAGAATCAGCTGTTCCTTCTCCTGTCGGGAGAGCTTTTTTACTTCCAGTTCCCGGCGAAGGGCCTGGGTGTGATCGCCGCAGACCTCCTGATAGAGAAGGGTCAAGGGCCCCCGGCCCCGGGTGTACTTTGCGCCCTTCCCTGCCGCATGGGCAGCAAACCGCTTTTCCACATCCACCGCAATGCCAGTATACAGAGTTCCATCCCCACACCGCAGAATATACAGATGCCAAACCTTATCCATTATTTCTTTTTTCTCCGAAACTGCATACCGAGAAGCCGGTCCAGCATAAAGAACACCACATTGCCCAGGGCCAGGAGCACCAGACACATCACCGTGCCCATCTCGCTGAACTCCTCCACCAGTGCCTCCATGCCCATCAGGTGCATGAGAATCCAGTAAAGGGCCAGAATCGCCGCATTAAACAGAAGTCCCTTCCACAGCCAGGGCAGCTTCGTCCCATCCATTCTGGGCTTCAAAATGGGGTAATAGCCCAGGAACAGGAACACCGCCGCAGCCTCCTTATCCGGGCCCAGGAGAAGCCCTAGGAGGGACACTGCACCATACCAGGCCCAGGCCACCCGCGCACCGCACATCCGCAGCACAACCCGGAGAATCAGCATACAAATCACAGGGCAGACATAGGTCGCCACGGGAATCATGCCTCCCAGGCACATCACCACAATGGCAAGCGCCGCTAACACACCGCCCAGAGCCATGGCACCGGCAGGGGTACGTCTTTCGTTCATTCCGTTTCACCTTCCTTGAAGCCTATGATAGCACAACGGCTCTCCCGCCGCAACCCCGGCATTTCATCTTGACACTCCCCCCTGCCCTTTGGTATATTGGTAAAAAACAGAAAGGATGTGATTCCTATGGAAATCACGGTTGGAATGAAGGGCCGGGTGGAAACCCTGGCAGAACGGGAAGACACCGCCGCAGAGGTCGGCTCCGGCGATCTGCTGGTCTACGCCACTCCCTGCATGGTGGCGCTTATGGAGGGTGCCGCCTGTGAGGCCATTGCCCAGGCGCTGCCCCAGGGCAAAACCACGGTAGGCATGGAGCTTTCCATCCAGCACACCGCCCCCACTCCCGTGGGTCTGGAGGTCTGGGCGGAAGCTGAGGTGACGGAGGTAAGCCCCAAGGTCATCACCTTCGCCGTCACTGCCTATGACGAAGCAGGCGAAATCGGCAAGGGCACCCACAAGCGCGCCATCGTCGATGCTCAGAAGTTCCTGGACAAGGCCTACGAAAAGCTGTAAGCAAAATAAAAAATCGGGACTGTCCCAGAATGTAGGTTCTGGAACAGTCCCTTTTTATGTTTGGTTCAGGCCTTCTTCTTGAGGTCGGCGGCAATGATCCGCTTCATGGCCTCAACGCCCACCTTGACGGCACCGGTGGTGTCCTCGGTCATGGGCATAGCCAGTCCTGCCTTCTCCCGCTCCTGGTTCCAAATCACATGGAAGCAGCTGCCGCAGCGCAGGCCCCGAGCGGCTGCCACCACAAAGAGGGCGGCGGACTCCATCTCACTGGCCTTGACGCCCAGGCGCTTCCAGCTCTCCCACTTCTGGAGCAGGTCGTAGCTCACCGGGGACTTCTCCGGGCTGTGCTGACCGTAGAAAGCGTCCTTGCACTGAACCACGCCCACGTGGGTGCGATAGCCCAGGTCCTCACTGGCAGCTTTCAGAGCGGCGGTAACGTCGAAATCCGGCACAGCGGGGAACTCGATGGGGGCATACTCCAGAGAGGTGTGCTCATAGCGGATGGCACCGTTGGCAACGATTACGTCGCCGGGCAGCACATCCATGGCGATACCGCCGCAGGTGCCCACACGAATGAAGGTATCCGCGCCGATATTTGCCAGCTCCTCCATGGCGATGGAAGCAGAGGGGCCGCCGATGCCGGTGGAACAGACAGAAACCTTTTCACCCAGCAGCGTGCCGGTATAGATGTTATACTCCCGGTTCATACCCACATGGACGGGATTATCAAAAAGGGCGGCGATGGACTCGCAGCGGCCCGGATCGCCGGGAAGGAACACATAGCGGCCTACGTCTCCCTCCACACAGCGAATATGAAATTGCATTCCAATATCTTGCATAGTTACGCATCCTTTCTAGGAAATGTCTTTTGAGTATACCACAAATCAAACAAAAGTGCAAGATCTTTCCGCTCGATTGACAGCACATTATCCAAATATAAAAAAGCTCCGAGACCCAATGGGCCCCGGAGCGTTCCGTTATCTGTGGTTTGCGTGCTGAAGATCCGACTGGAAATGCTCTTTGGTAAGCTTCACCACCACGCCGGACAGACCCAGGATGGCGATGAGGTTGGGAATTGCCATAAAGCCGTTGAAGGTATCGGCAATGGCCCAGACCAGATCCAGCTCCATAGCAGCGCCAACCACCACAGTGAGAATGAAAATCACCTGGTAAGGCAGCACACTGCGATGACCGAACAGGAACTCGCAGCACCGAGTTCCGTAGAGAGACCAGCTGAGCATGGTGGACAGGGCAAACAGGCAGATACCCACAGCCACGATCAGGGAACCCAGCTTCGGCCCGAACACCGTGCCGAAGGAAGCACTGATCAGCTCTGCGCCGGCACTCTGGCCCCAGGGGACCTCCACGCCGCTGACTGCGCCGCAGAGCATGGTGAATACGGTGAGGGTGCAGATAACCATGGTGTCCATGAATACCTCGAAAATGCCGTAGAGGCCCTGCTTCACAGGGTCGGTCTCAGAGGTCGCTGCATGGGCCATAGGTGCGGAACCAAGGCCTGCCTCGTTGGAGAACACGCCTCTGCCCACGCCCTTCTGGATGGTGGTCATAATGGTAATACCCACAGCGCCGCCGAGGGCAGCCTGGGCAGAAAAAGCGCCCTTGAAGATCATGCCGAAGATCTCGCCCAGGTGGTTGAAGTTGAAGCCAACCACGCACAGAGAGCATCCAATGTAGATTGCCGCCATAATGGGCACCAGCTTTTCGGTCACGGAACCGATGCGCTTAATGCCGCCGAACAGCACCATTGCCACCAGAATGGCGACGACAATGCCGATCAGCACACTGCTCACAGGCACAGCCTGGCCCAGGAACATTACGGTATGGGAAGCGGTATTGCCGCCGAATGCATCAATAGCGGTATTGACAGACCCGGCGATGGTATTCACCTGGGTCATGTTGCCGGTGCCGAAAGCCGTAATGGCACCAAGGACGCTGAACACTACCGCCAGCCAGCCCCACTTCGGGCCCAGGCCGTTTTTAATATAGTACATGGGGCCGCCCACGTAGTCCCCTTTGGGGTTACGCTCCCGGTACTGCACAGCGAGGACCACCTCGGCATACTTGGTGACCATGCCGAACAGGCCGGACAGCCACATCCAGAACACGGCACCGGGGCCGCCCACAGCGACTGCACCGGTCACGCCGGCGATGTTGCCGGTTCCCACGGTTGCAGCCAGTGCCGTTGCAACTGCCTGGAAGGGAGTCACCTCGCCGGAGCCTGCCTCCTGCTTCTGGAACATCCGGCCAATGGTATTTTTCATGCAGTATCCGAACTTTCGGAACTGCAAAAATCCCAGCTTTACAGTGAAGAAAACGCCGGTTCCCACCAGAAATATCAGCATCCAGGGACCCCAGGCGATATTGTTTAAAACACCAATTATCTCCGCAAATGTCATCTATCCTGCCTCCTTATTATTTTGTTATGATACAGGATTAGAAGTGAAAATGCAAGTTTCAGTTGTCAATTTTGCACAGGCGCCGCAAAAACTCTCTAAAATGACGGATTCAGGGACATCGATTTTCATTCTTTTATTCATTTTGCCGATATGCGCATCTAAGGCTCTCCTTTTTGGGATGCTTTGGAGCGGCGTACAAACGTCTCTCTGGGAGCAGCAAAGCGATTCTGAATGATTATGATTGCCGGGGACGTTCCAAGGCTCCCCCTCTGGGTGTAGCGAAGCGATTCTAAATGGCAGTGGCCGAGGGTGCACCGCGCCAAGGCTCCCCCTTTGGGGGAGCTGGCACGGCTTTGCCGTGACTGAGAGGGCGAACCTGCACCCCTGTCCACACACCAGGTTGCAGAGTTCCCACCGCGCCCCAATTCCCCGCCAATGTAGGGAATGGTCTTGACCATTCCGGCA
>JAHHRT010000112.1 GCA_020025615.1 Oscillospiraceae bacterium
ACTTGGTCTCGCCGCCAACGGTAACACGGCAGCCGCCGCACATACCGGTGCCGTCCACCATGATGGGGTTCAGAGAAACCATGGTGTGGGTGCCGAAGGGCTCAGTGGTCTTGCAGACAAACTTCATCATGGGGATGGGTCCGATAGCCAGAACCTCATCGAAGGTCTCACCGGCCTCCAGCATTTCCTGCAGAGGCTGGGTAACCAGGCCGTGACGACCGTAGGTGCCGTCGTCGGTCATGAGGATCAGACGATCCGCAACTTCCTTGAACTCGTCTTCCAGAATCACAATGTCCTTGCTGCGGAAACCGACAATAACGGTAACCTCAGCGCCGGCTTCCTTGAAAGCCTTAGCAGAGGGCAGTGCAATGGCGCAGCCGACACCGCCGCCAACAACACAGACCTTCTTCTTGCCTTCGACTTCGGTTGCCTTGCCCAGAGGGCCGACGAAGTCCTGAATGTAGTCACCCTCATTGAGGCTGCCCAGGGCGATGGTTGCGAAGCCAACCTTCTGGAAAATAATGCTGACGGTGCCCTTTTCCCGGTCATAGCCGGCGATGGTGAGGGGCACACGCTCGCTCTTGTCATCCACGCGGAAAATGATAAACTGGCCAGCCTTGGCCTTCTTTGCGACGAAAGGAGCCTCGATCTCCATCAGAGTAACGGCGGAGTTCAGTTCCTTCTTGCGAACGATTTTATACATAGCTGATCCTTCCTTTGCAGTAAATATCCCTTGTTTCTTGGTAAAGGCTCATACAGTCTGATTATATATCTTTTTTCTTCATTTGTCAAATACGTTTGCCCTAGAAATATGATATTTTTTCGCCTTATTTTCCACATTTTCCCGGTAAAACGTAAAATCCGGCAGAAGGTTGGACCATCTGCCGGATTGATAGAAGGATTTGATTTTACCGCTTTTCGATGACTTCCATGCCGCCCAGATACTTTCTCAGCACCTCGGGAATCACCACGGAGCCGTCGGCTCTCTGGTTCTGCTCCACCATTGCGGGGAAGATACGGGAGGTTGCCAGGCCGGAGCCGTTCAGGGTGTGGACGAACTCGGGCTTGCCGGTCTCTTCTCTGCGGAAGCGGATATTGCCCCGGCGAGCCTGGTAATCCCGGGCATTGGACACGGAGGAGACCTCCTTGTAGCCGTTCATGGAGGGGATCTGGATCTCGATGTCGTAGGTCCGAGCCATGGATGCGGAGCAGTCGCCTGCTGCCAGCTTCACGGTACGGAAGTGGAAGCCCAGGCCCTTCACCAGGTTCTCAGCCTTGGTGACCAGCTCTTCAAAGGCCTGGTCGGAATCCTCGGGCTTGCAGAACTGGAACATCTCTACCTTATTAAACTGATGGCCTCTCACCATGCCGCGCTCGTCGGCTCTGTGAGAACCGGCCTCACGACGGAAGCAGGGAGTGTATGCAAACATCTTTCTGGGCAGGTCCTTCTCGGAGAGGATCTCGTCACGGAAAACGGAGCACAGAGCAGCCTCAGCGGTGGGCAGCATATAGTGGACCCGGTCGTCGGTGGGATTTGCGATCTTGTAGACCTCGTCAGCGAACTTGGGGAACTGACCGGCAGTTTCACCGCACTGGTACTCCAGCATATGAGGGGGCAGGATGAATTCGTAGCCGTCTGCAATGTGGGTGTCGATGAAGTAGTTGAGCAGTGCCCACTCCAGACGTGCGCCCATGCCGGTGTACATCCAGTTGCCGGCGCCGGCCAGCTTTACGCCCCGCTCATAGTCGATGAGGTGCAGGTCCTGGCACAGGTCCACATGGTGCTTGGGCTCAAAGTCGAACTTGTGAGGCTCACCGAAGTAGCGCAGAGGCTCGTTGTTTTCCTTTCCGCCGGGCTTCAGGTCGGGGTCGGGCAGGTTGGGCAGGGACAGCATTGCGGTACGGTACTCAGCCAGCACAGCGTCCAGCTTGGCTGCATCTTCTGCCAGGCCAGCCTTCAGCTCTGCCATCTCAGCAAAAATGGGGGCAACGTCCTTTCCGGCCTTCTTGAGCACGGGGATTTCCTTGGAAACCTTGTTCTGGCGAGCCTTCCGCTCTTCGGTGCTGGCAATCAGCTTTCTGCGCTGCTCGTCCAGCTCCAGAATCCGGTCGATGGTAGCATCGCAGTCCACTTCCTTAGCCCGCAGGCCAGCCTTGACTGCTTCGGGATTTTCCTTGATCAGCTTAATGTCTAACATATTTGCTTCTCCTTCACATATTCATGTAATAACAATGGAATCTCTTATCATTGATAGGAGCTTTGCGGCACGGTCCACAGGCAGATGATAGTCTCTCCCCTGCTGCCGAATGCCGTTTTCTCCTGGGATTTCTTATTTTTGAATCTTCATCAGGGCATCCAGAAGGACCTGTAAATCATCCTGACCGTAAAATTCCAATTCAAAGCGGCCCTTGCGTTTTCCGTTGATGATCTTAACGCCCCGGCCCAAATGCTTGGAAAGGCTCTTCTCGCACTCTGCCACATAATCCACGGTGAGGACCTCTTCTTCCTTCACAGGCGCGGGTTCCCGGCTCATATTCTTGCAGAGCAGCTCTGCCTGTCGGACAGAAAGGCCCAGTGCCACGATTTTCTGGGCGGCCTGCTGCTGTTTCTTCTCATTTTTCAGGGACAGAACGGCCCGGGCGTGTCCCGAGGTCAATTCTCCCTTTCTCACCCGTTCCAGGACTTCGGGGCAAAGGCTCAGTAAACGCAGGGCATTTGCCACTGCCGGGCGGGATTTTCCCACCTGTGCCGCCGCTTCCTCCTGGGTAAGGCCATATTCTTCGATCAGTGCCTGGTATCCCTTGGCTTCTTCCACGGGATTCAGGTCCTGACGCTGAAGGTTTTCAATGAGCGCCAGCTCCATGGTTTCCTGGTCATTGGCTTCAATGACCACAGCGGGGATTTCCGCTAAATCTGCCAATCTTGCAGCCCGCCAGCGCCGTTCTCCGGCAATGATCTGATAGTATCCGTTGGGTAATTCCCGAACAGCCAGGGGCTGAATGACACCGTGGGCCGTAATGGAATCCGCCAGTGCCTGCAATTCTTCTTCGTTAAAGTCACACCGGGGCTGATCTGGATTGGGTTCTACCTTATAAATCGGCAGAAGCTGATATGCACTCTGCTCCAGCGGTTCCTCACCGAAATCTCCCAGCAGCGCACCCAGGCCCTTTCCCAGGCCCTTTTGATTCGCCAACTATATCATCCTTTCCTGATTTTCCCTTAAAGTTTCGCTTTCAGTTCCTCAGCCATGGCGCGGTAGGCCTGTGCGCCCCGGCTGGAGCGGTCATAGGCTGTCACGGGAATTCCGTGGCTGGGGGCTTCTGCCAGGCGGACATTTCTGGGCACCACCGTGGAAAACACCTTTCCCGGGAAGTGCCGCCGGACCTCCTGGGCCACCTGGGTGGAGAAGTTGGTCCGTCCGTCAAACATGGTCAGTGCCACGCCGAAAATATCCAGTCTGGGATTCAGACGGCGTTTCACTGTCCGCAAGGTGGACATTAAATCGCTGAGACCTTCCAGTGCATAGTATTCGCACTGAACCGGCACCAGGATTCCGTCTGCTGCACACAGGGCATTGAGGGTCAGCAGCTCCAAAGACGGGGGGCAGTCCACGAAAATCACGTCGTACTCCCCTTTCAGGTCCTGAAGGGCCTTTCCCAGCTGCTGTTCCCGGTGATCGGTCCCGATCAGCTCCACCGCTGCACCAGCCAAATCTGCCGAGGAAGGCAGAACATCCCCATACTCGGTCTGCACGATGGCATCCCGGGCAGGAATCTCATTGATGGTCACATCATAGCTGGAATATTTAATTTTCCGTTTATCCACGCCCAAACCCGAGGTAGCATTGGCCTGCGGATCGTAATCACACATTAAAACCTTCAGGCCCAGGTCGTGGAGGGCCGCAGTCAGGTTGACAGCTGTGGTGGTTTTTCCCACGCCGCCCTTCTGGTTGACGACTGCAATGATCTTACCCATATTCCCTCTCCTTCTGTTTCTCTATGCCTGTGTTTCACGTGAAACACCAGTGGAAGCTCCCCTGCTGAAATGTTTCACGTGAAACACACGCTTTTTATTCTCCGTTGAATGTTTCACGTGAAACAATCACGGCTCTGACGTTTCTGCCGTGGTTTCAACGGCAGAATAGTTCTGACCGGGCCGCAGATACTCTTTCACCGGCTGCGCCCGTTCCAAAATCAAAACCGCGACCAGGAGCAGAATCACCGCACAGAGAACGGCCCTTAGAATGTTTCTCTGCTTTTTCAGGCTTTTAATCTGTTCCTCACTGGAAGGCGGCGCATGGCGCTTTCCCTTTTTCACCGGGGGCGTTTCCTGGCGATGGGGCAGCATGACTGCCGTTCCCGGACGGACCGGGCACTTTTCCATCTCTTTCATACATCTTTCGCAGAAAGGACGATCTTCTTCTGTTTCCCGTCCACAGCGCAGACAGTTCATACGGGCACCCCCTTAATCATGTGTATCTTATATTCTACAACACTTTCTTCCATTCGTAAAGACCGTTTTTCCATATCTCAGCCTATTTTCCGAAAAAAT
>JAHHRT010000113.1 GCA_020025615.1 Oscillospiraceae bacterium
ATGCTCATTGCCGGGGAGGGGAAACGGCGGGTGCTCTTTGCCGCTGCCTTCCATGCCAATGAGTGGATCACCGCCCCGGTGATTCTGAAATTCATGGAGGATTTGGCCCTGGCCCAGGAAACGGGCGGGACCATTGGCGGGATGGATGCCCGGACGCTTTTGAAGGATGTGACCATCCTGGCGATTCCCATGGTGGACCCGGATGGGGTGGATCTGGTCACCGGGGCCATCGAACCGGGAACCCCGCAGTACCGCCGGGGGGAAAGGTTAGCGGCGAATTACCCCAGTATCCCCTTTCCCGAAGGGTGGCGGGCCAACCTCATGGGGGTGGACCTGAATCTGCAATACCCGGCGGGGTGGCGGAAGGCCCGGGAGATTAAGTTCAGCCAGGGCTATACCCGCCCCGGCCCTCGGGACTATGTGGGTGCGGCTCCCCTGAATCAGCGGGAGAGCTTCGCCCTGGCCCGGCTGACGAGACGGTTTTCCCCGGACCTGGTGGTGGCGCTCCATGCGCAGGGCCAGGTGATCTACTGGCAGTTTGAAGATTATATGGTTCCCGGCGCCCGGGAGCTGGGGGAGAAGATGGCCCAGGCCAGCGGCTACACCCTGGCGGATACCCCCTACAATTCCAGCTTTGCAGGCTATAAGGACTGGTTTATCCAGGCATTTCGCCGCCCGGGCTACACCGTAGAGGTGGGGCAGGGAGAAAACCCGCTGCCCATTTCTCAGTTTGATGAGATTTACGGGAATGTCCTCGGGGCTCTGGTGACGGCGGCAAAGGGAAACTAACAGATAAAGGATATAGAGATATGGTTGTATTTTTTGACATTGACGGCACTCTGGTAGACGACCGCACCCAGGTGCTCCCGGAATCTGCCGTCCGTGCTGTGGCCCGGCTTCGGGAAAACGGACACATCCCGGTAATCAATACGGGGCGGCCCTATACCCACATCGACCCTCGGGTCCGGGCCATGGCTTTTTCCGGCTTTGTCTGCGGCTGCGGCATGGAGGTTATACTGAATGACCGCTGGCTGATGCGGAAGCATCCTGACGAAGAAGTATGCCGGCTTGCACGGGATGCGGTTCGGGAATGTGGGATGTACGTGCTCTACGAGACGCAGGATGGTGCAATCCTCACCGACGGACAGCTGTCCAACCTGCCCATTTTGGTTCAGGAAGCAGAGCGGATGCAGAAAAAAGGCGCTGCGGTGCGGGAGATTGACAGCCAGCCCAAGCCCTGGTTTATGAAGTTTGTGGCCTTTAACGGCCCGAATAACCAGCGGGAGGCGTTCCTCCGCAGGATGGAACCGTACTTTACCTGCATTGAGCGGGGCAGCACCATGATTGAGCTGATTTTGAAGGGCTGCTCGAAGGCTGGGGGCATGGAACGGATTCTCCGGGAATTGGGGACCTCTCGGGAAGACACCCTGGCGATTGGAGACAGCACCAACGATCTGCCTATGTTTCAGTTCGCAGGCCATACGGCCTGCATGGGCGGGGGCATGGCAGAGCTGAAAGCCCAGTCCGAGTTCATTACCGACACGGTCCTGAATGACGGCATCGAAAAGGCCTTGCAGCACTACGGCTTAATTTAACAGAAACGGCAGCCTGGGATTAACCCGGGCTGCTTTTTTAAGATTTTTTGTGGATATGGACAGAGCTTTCCCGGCGTGATAGAATGAAGAAAAGAACAGGAGGTACAGAGATGATGTATATGTTTAATTTGTTCGAAATTTTGTTCCCGGTGATGTTCTTCCTGATCCTGGGTGTGATCTTAGTGACCATTATCCGGGGGATAGGCACTTGGCACAAAAACAATCAATCTCCCCGCCTGACGGTGCCGGTGGAGATTGTGGCAAAACGGACCAATGTGAGCCATCATACCCATGCCAACGGCCCGGAGGCCGGGATGCACACCAGTACCTCCACCACGTATTATGTCACATTCCAGGTAGAGAGCGGCGACCGCATGGAGCTTGTGGTTCCCGGCTGCGAGTATGGCATGATGGCAGAACGGGACCGGGGGATGCTTACGTTCCAGGGAACCCGCTTTCTCTCCTTTTCCCGGGGGACTTCCCAGCCGTTTTCAGCAAATGAACAGGAATCCTGAATTGCGTTTTCACGCTCCTTTCCCTGGTGGAAGGGAGCGTGAAATTTTTGCCAAGAAACCGGGATTTTACGCAAATCTGCTCTTTACATTCAGGTTCGGTTGGAGTATAGTATAAGGCGAACAGAGTAGGAAACCCCGCGTCAAGTGCTGTCAAGATGGGGAGTTGTGTGGCAGACGAAGGACGTGTATCCGCGATGGGGTATCCGCACCCGCTGCGCCATATTGGATTTACCTCCTTTATGTAGCAACGATACTCGGTTGGGCGAATGGATAGTGATCCTTCCCAACGGGTGATCCGAAAAGATTGACTCCCCTGCGGCAGTGCGCCGTCAGGGGATTTTTTATTTCCGGGTCCGGGAAAATGAGAGCTTTTCCGTCGCTTTTACAAAAAAGGAGGATTTTTTATGAGTAAACAACCTAAAAGCACCGCACTCTATCCCCACCCTTTCAGCAAGGCCTACTGGCGGGATGCCGTCGCAGAGATGAAGGACACCAAAATGCTGGTGTTTGCCGCTCTGATGATTGCCCTGCGTGTAGCGCTCAAGCTGGTAGCCATTCCCCTGGCTCCCAACCTGAAAATCAACACCGCTTTCCTTGCCAATGCCCTGGGTGCCATGGTCTTCGGCCCTGTCATGGCTGCGGCCTCTGCCGTGGTTTCCGATGTGCTGGGCGTGATCATCACCGGCGAGACCTATTTCCCGCCCTTCGTACTGACGGAGATTGCCGGCAGCGTGATTTTTGCCCTGTTCCTCTACCGGGCAAAACTGACTCCCACCCGGGTGATGCTCAGCCGGTTCTGCATCTGCTTCTTCGTGAATATTGTGCTGCAGACGCCGATTATGATGCTCTACTATCAGCTGATGATGGGCGGCAAGTCCTATGTCCTGACCATTCCCCAGATTCTCAAGAATCTGTTTATGTTCCCCATTGAGTCTGTGGTTCTGACGCTGTTCCTGTCCGTCATTCAGCCCATCACCTATCGGATGAAGCTGACCTACAGCGCCGACCATGCCCTGACCTTCGCCAAAAAGCAGATCATCATGCTGGTGGTCCTGTTTGTCTTCGGTACTGGCTGCGTGGTCGGGTATCTGACCTACCACTACCAGCACACCTCCCTGACCCGGGGCTATACCGCCGAGGAGACCGTGGAGATGAACCACAAAATGGACGGCATCATCGAGCAGAAAAACGGTAAGGAGGACGACCTGACCGTATCGGTGATTGAGGGTGCCTACAAGGAATTCCTCGGTCGGGAGGTTACCTACACCGTGGCCTACTATGCTGTGGACCCGGAGTTTGCCAAAACCGCAGAGGCAGAGGAGCTCTGGGGTCTGAAAAAGACCAAAGCTTCCAAACACGAGGCCCTTACCAGACTGGGAACGGCTGAAATTCTTGTAAACGAAAAAACGGACGAAATATTGGATTATTCCTATGTTCCGGCTGAATAATCCCACAAAGTTCCAGAAAGGGTGCGTTTTCGACGCACCCTTTCTTTTGCACTCCGATAAGCTTTCGTGGAAAATGACAAAAAGATAATAAAAAATGGAAAAGTATTTGCTTTTTCTGACAAGCCATGGTACAATGATCAAGCGTTAACTGAGAGTTAAATTTTGCAAATAAAATAGCGAAAAAGGTTCGCTTCTGCAAGAATCGAAAGGGGTATATTCATGTCTCACAAGTATGTCTATCTGTTTACCGAAGGTAACGGCAATATGCGGGAGCTCTTGGGCGGCAAGGGTGCCAACCTGGCAGAGATGACCAACATCGGTCTGCCTGTTCCTCAGGGCTTCACCATTACGACGGAAGCCTGTACGCAGTATTACGAAGACGGTCGCCAGATCAATCCTGAGATTCAGGCTGAAATCATGCGGTTTGTTGAAAGATTGGAGTTTATCACCGGCAAGAAGTTCGGTGACAAGGAAAATCCTCTGCTGGTTTCTGTCCGCTCCGGCGCACGGGCATCTATGCCCGGCATGATGGACACCATCCTGAACCTGGGCCTTAACGAAGATGTGGTTGAAGTCCTGGCGAAGAAGTCCGGCAATCCCCGGTGGGCTTATGACTGCTACCGCCGGTTTATTCAGATGTATTCCGACGTCGTTATGGAAGTCGGTAAGAAATATTTCGAGGTCCTCATTGACGAGATGAAGGCAAAGAGAGGCGTCACCCAGGACGTGGAGCTCACCGCCGACGACCTCAAGGAGCTGGCCTGCCAGTTTAAGGCTGAGTACCGGGCCAAGCTGGGCGAGGACTTCCCCTCCGACCCCAAGAAGCAGCTCATGGGCGCAATCAAGGCTGTGTTCCGTTCCTGGGACAACCCCCGCGCCAATGTCTACCGTCGTGACAATGATATTCCCTATTCCTGGGGTACTGCCGTCAACGTGCAGTCCATGGCCTTCGGCAACATGGGCGACGACTGCGGCACCGGCGTTGCCTTTA
>JAHHRT010000114.1 GCA_020025615.1 Oscillospiraceae bacterium
AAGGGAATCCCTATCTCTCCCAGTGCAATCACGCCGTCCGGGTTGTCGTGGATGAAGAGGGTGTCACTGCCGCTTCCTTTGTGGAAATGGCAACCTGCGGCGCAATGCCTCCTCCCGATGAGGAAATTGATTTCCTGCTGGACCGTCCCTTCCTGTTTGTAATCCAGTCCCCTGACGGTCTTCCCCTGTTCTCCGGGGTTATCAACCAGCCAAAATAAGAAATCCGGGATAGATGCTTTCGCATCTATCCCGGATTTCTGTTTCCTCAAAAAATCAGCAGATCGCCCGACAGGAATTTTACAGAAGCTCGCTGAGCACTGCGCAGGAAAGGCCTAGGCTCTTTGCCACATTGGCATTGGTGCACTGATGCCCGTAGACATTGACACCGTTATAAACGCCGGTATTCAGCCGTGCAGCCGCTTCCAGGCCCTTGTCTGCAATGAGAAGGCCGTAACGCAGGGTAGCATTGGTCAGAGCCAGCGTGGAGGTATAGGGCACAGCGCCGGGCATATTGCCCACACAGTAGTGGATGATGCCCTGCTCAACAAATACGGGGTCGTCATGGCTGGTCACATGGGAGCTCTCACAGCAGCCGCCCTGATCGATGGCAATATCCACAATGACGGCACCCTTCTTCATAAGGGGCAGATGCTCCCGTCTCACCAGCTTGGGAGTCTTGTCACCGGGAATCAGCACAGAGCCGATGACCAGATCTGCCTGGGAAAGGGCCTTGCGGATATTGGCTTCCGTGCTGTAGAGGGTGGTCACAGAAGAACCGAAAATATCCTCCAAATAGGCAAGCCGATCTGCATTGACATCCAGCAGCGTCACCTGGGCGCCGATGCCCACCGCAGCCTTCGCCGCATAGGTTCCAGCCACACCGCCGCCAATAATCACAATCTTGCCGGGTTCCACGCCGGGCACGCCGCCCAGCAGGATCCCGCGTCCACCGGCATTTTTCTCCAGATATTTTGCACCTTCCTGAATACTCAGGCGGCCTGCAATCTGGCTCATGGGCCGCAGGCAAGGCAGGGCTCCGGCAGCATCGGTGATGGTCTCATAGGCAACAGCCTTGACGCCGCGGTCCATCAGGGCCTTGGCAAGCTCGGGGTTGGGGGCCAGATGGAGATAGGTGAAGAGAATCTGTCCCTCCCGGAAATAACCGTATTCGCAAGGTTCCGGCTCCTTGACCTTCACAATCATGTCTGCCTTTGCAAAGATCTCCTTGGGGTCATCCACAATGACAGCGCCGGCATTGACATATTCCTCATCGGTAAATCCGGCACCTGCGCCAGCCATGGTCTCTACATAAACTGTGTGACCATGGGCAACATATTCTGCGACGTTGTCGGGGGTCAGGCCCACTCGGTACTCGTGGTTTTTCAGTTCCTTGGTTGTTCCAATAATCATAGCTGTTCCTCACAATCTCAATATTCTTCGGTATGGGATGTTTTCTTTTGTGCATTGACATCCAACATTCGTGAACGACTTCTATTTGATCATATCATATGTGGGGGTTGATTACAAGCAAACAATTTGTGACCACCCCCTATCCCCTGATCACTGCTCAAAAAGCAAGGGCAGTCCCATGGGACTGCCCTCCTGCATGTCAAAAAACTTTTCTCCCTCGCTAAGGCCGCTTTTTTGACCGTCTTAATTTGATTGCTGGGAATTCGGTGCTGATTGGGGATTCTCCTGGTTCTTTGCTTCGATCCGTTTGATTTCCTCTTCCATGAGCCGATTCAAGGTCTTGTTATCCAGTTCCTGACTTTCGCTGGCTGCAGCCGACTCGTCCGCAAAGGCATCAAAGGCCGCCTGCTTTTCACACAGCATGGCAGTGATTCGTTCATCCACGGTATTCTCGCAAAGCAGGCGATAAACCAGGACCTTTCTGGTCTGACCCATGCGGTAAGCTCTGGAAATAGCCTGGTTCTCAATAGAGGGCTTTAGCTGAGGCTCACACAAAATGACAACGCTGGCACTTTGAATGTTCAGTCCCGTGCCTCCGGCCTGAATCTGTGCCGCAAGCACGGTTCCGGCAGGTGCCCGTTCAAATTCGTCTACAATCTCCTGTCTCCGCTGGGGCGGAACAGACCCATCAATGACAGGCATACAGCGGTCCCCCAGCAGCTCCACAACGCTTCCCAAGGTATCCAGGAAGAAGGAGAACACAAGGACCTTTCTCCCATCCTCTGCCGCCTGCTGAATCAGCTCCATCATCCGCGCTGCCTTCGCAGAGGGGACCTGGCTTCCCACATTCCAGGAAACCCGCCGGGCCTGATTGAAGTGATGGCCCAGAACTGCGGCTTCATAGACCTGTTCCTCCTGGGGATACAGGGTGCACCACTCCTGGGTTTCAATCAGGTCGGGCAGTTCTGTCAAAACATCCTCCCGCTTTCTCCGGTAATAGACCGGGGCAACCTCCTGCTGGAACTGAGGTGCCGCCGAAAGAGAAGCCATACTTCGAGCTGCTTCCGCCACCTCAGGCTGTAAAATAGAAATCAGAGAAATCATCTCGTCCACCCGATTTTCCAGTGCCGTACCCGTCATAAACAACAGACGCTCTGCATGACTGCAAATCTGCTTTACATTTTTGGTTCGCAGGGCTTCGGGATTTTTGATATAGTGGGCCTCATCCACCACAAGTATAGAAAAGCGGAAGTCATTTTCCAGCTGCAAGGCCCCGGTGGTTTCATAGGTTGTTACTGCAACGCCGCCATCTTGCCGCCAGGCTTCCAGCTCCGTCTGCCGCCCGCTGCCGTGGACCTTCCGCACCGCCAGCACGCTGTGTTTGCCGATCTCCCGGCACCAGTTTTCCAAAACGCCAGCTGGACACACCACCATAAAATGGGTAGCCCCGGTATTTTTCAGGGATACCATGGCGGCGATGGCCTGAATGGTCTTTCCAAGGCCCATCTCGTCACCCAAAAGGACTTTTTTCTGATGCAGGATATATTGAACGCCCCACCGCTGATAGTGTCTCAGCTGGCACAACAGGCCGTCCGTGTAAATCGGTTCCGTCTGTACGCCGTCTGCCAGGCCCTCCGGCAAACCGCAGGCCCCATCTTCTGCCCCCAAAATTCCGGGACAGATGCTTTCCAGCGCATTGTAGAATACAATAGCGTTCTTTTCAAAGTCTGCCCAGGCATCCTCCACGGAGGGATTTTGAATGGCTTGAAGCTTCTCGATGGTTTCCTTGGCTTCCGACCCATAGCCCTGGGTCATAATGCCCGCAAGATACTGATAAGCCCCCTGGGCTTTCAGCTTGTTATCCTTAGATGTAATCAGCCAGCGAAGAATATTCTTAGAGGGTGCCAAATCCCGAATGGCGCACCGGACGCTCCGCTCCTGGCTGTCAAAAAGTCTTGCACAGTTTTCGGCTGTCTCATGGCAGCGAATCCATTGGGACAGTACCAGCACCAGTCGGGTTGCCTCATCGCTCTTGTTGTCGGTACTGAGGCGAATCTTCACGCCCTGTCGGGCCTGCTCCGTAAGCTCCTGGGTGAATTTCTTAATCTCGGAAGCCCCGGTATCGCTGATACCGTTGATGGCCTCCAGCTCTGCCCAGGATGCAAAGTGGACATCCGCAATGTTCTGATACCCGTGATCCCGCAGCGTCTTGACCCGGATTCCCCGCTTGTCCCGATTCAGTTCCTCCACGGGAATTTCTTTCAGGATGCTCAGAACTTCCTTGGCTATCATGGCATCCGCTGCCGCCGATGCTGCATTTTCATAGGCTTCCAGCTGATTTTTTCCTTCCTGCAGCGATTGAAGAATTTTCTCATGGTCCCGGATCAGCCACTTGGCATCCTCCGGCACTTTGGGTATTGCCATATCCGACCCCTCCGATTTTCTCAATATCCCTGCGCCGAACGTATTTCGGTGCAATCTTCTGTCATGATTATAGGCGATTGCAGACCCCAGCGCAACCATTTTATTCATGGATTGCAGCAGTCCCAATACGCCGATTTTCAAATCTTAAGAAATTTCACCGTTGTTTTGGCACCCGGGAGGATGTAAAATCTCTGACATAGAGAACGGATACGTTTTCTCCCACCATCATCCAAAAGGAGTGATCTGTATGAAAAATTTTCTGACCATCTTGATTCTAGCCGCTGTTTTACTCTGTACCGCAGTTGTTCTTACCAAAACAGCAAAGCCTGTGGAAGTTCCTGCTTCCACGGAAACAGAATTCCCCGCGCCCCTGCCCAACAGTATTCTGTACCATGGTACCGTGGAGAAAATCATAAAGGACGATGCAGGCGGCATCACGCAGCTGCGTATGACCTCCGAAGGGGATGGGGATTATGAGATGAATATCTCCGACCGGACCGTCTGGATTGACAGCGGCAAGCAAGCTGCTGCGGATCCCTCTGCGCTTCAGACCGGTGACTGTATTTCCATCTTTCACAGTCCCGTTGCAACCATGTCTCTCCCGCCTCAGTCCGCCGCCTTTGCAGTGGTCACAAATATCCCCACGGATGCAAACTGCGCCCAGTACCA
>JAHHRT010000115.1 GCA_020025615.1 Oscillospiraceae bacterium
CAGACCCCGCCGGGAATCCGGCGATACACGTCCTGCACCCCAGCCTTCTGACAATCAGGAGGAACACGTCTATAAAATGGAGCAGGCGCCCCGCCAGACGCCTGTAGCCAGCCGCAGTGGACAGCGCCGCCAGCAGCCCCAAAGAAGACAGGGTTCGGCGGTGGGCCAGCTGCTTCCCAGAGTGGGCAAGAAAGTAGACCTCAAGGATGCTCCTCAGGGTACCAGCTATCAGCGGCACACGCCTAAGGAAAAGAAGCTGTTTGGCATTTTCTCGATTCCGAAGCCTAAGGCTCCCAAGGATCCCGAGGTGGAAGCAGAAAAGGCAAGAAAGCGTCAGCAGGCCCGAGAGGAAAAAGCGCAAAAAAAGCGCAAGCAGGCAGTGCGGTTTGACACCCCTGCTATTGTCTATACCCAGCCGAAGCCCTTTAACCGCAACCGTCTTGTGGTTCAGCTGGTGACGGTGCTGGCAGTGGCCTCTGCGTTTGTCATGGGCATTTCCATTTTCTTTAAGGTTAAGGTGATTACCGTCTCCGGCGCAGAGACCTACAGCCCCTGGGCGATTCGAGAGGCATCCGGCATCACAGAAGGATCCAATCTGCTTTCCTTCGGACAATCCAGAGCCAGTGCCCAGATTAAGGCAAATCTTCCCTATGTAGACAGCGTTCGGATTGGTATAAAATTGCCCGATACGGTCAATATTGTGGTAGAGGAGCTGGATGTGGTCTATTCCATCAAGTCCACCAACGGCGACTGGTGGCTCATCACCAGCGGCGGTAAGGTTGTGGAACAGATTCCCGGCGCCCTGGCGAAAAACTATACCCAGGTCCTGGGCATCCAGATTGATAATCCTGTTCCCAACGATCAGGCCTATGCAGCGGAAGCGGTTCCCACAGAAACCGCAGCAGCCGATGCTACCGGCCCAGCCGCAGAAGTACCGCCTGTTACTGTGACCGGAGCGCAGCAGCTGAATACCGCTTTGCAGATCCTGAAGGCTCTGGAAGACAATGATATTGTGGGTGAGGCAGCCAGCGTAAATGTTGCCAATCTGGAGAAAATCGAACTTTGGTACGGTCAGCGTTATCAGGTAGATCTGGGCGATGCGACCCGTCTCGACTATAAGGTTGCCTGTATGTATGATGCCATTCTACAGCTCAGCGAATACCAGACGGGAATGTTGGATGTGAGCTTTACCAAGAAGACTGATCAGGTTATTTATACACCTTTTGTGTAAAATGATGTATGTTGTGTAAATAATTTGACGAAATTGAAGATTTTCTATTGACCTTATCAAAATTTCAGGATAGAATAGATAAGTACCAATGCTAATTTTCGGCAGAAGCTGCGTAAGGCTCGTCTGCGAGTGGATACATAGGAGGAAGAATTTATGTCCGAAGCTATTCAGGATCGTGTTGTTAAGATCAAAGTCATCGGCGTGGGCGGCGCCGGTAATAATGTCATCAATCGGATGATCGAGGCGGGCGTGGACGGCGTAGACTTCGTTGCCGTGAACACCGATAAGCAGGACCTCAACAAGTCCGTCTGTCAGAATAAGATTCAGATCGGTGAGAAGCTCACCGGCGGTATGGGCGCAGGCTCCAAGCCTGAGGTGGGCAGAAAGTCCGCTGAAGAGTCCCGGGCCGCCATTGCCAAGGCTCTCGAGGGCACCGATATGGTTTTCATTACCGCCGGTATGGGCGGCGGCACCGGCACCGGTGCAGCTCCTATTGTGGCTGACCTGGCTCATGAGGCCGGAATCCTCACCGTCGGCGTTGTCACCAAGCCCTTCAAGTTTGAGGGTGCCAACCGGATGCGCCAGGCTGAGCAGGGCATTGCCGACCTCAACGGCAAGGTGGATTCCCTGATTATTATCCCCAATGATCGGCTCAAGTACGTTACCGACCAGAAGATCACCTTCGCCAACGCATTCGGCATTGCTGACGATGTGCTGAAGCAGGCTGTGACCTCTATCTCTGAGCTGGTTGGCTTCTCCAAGAATGTGATTATCAACCTGGACTTCGCTGACGTTTCTGCCGTCATGAAGGATGCAGGCCGTGCACACATGGGTGTGGGCGTGGCTTCCGGCCGTGAGAAGGCTGAGCAGGCTGCTACCGCTGCTGTTTCCAGCCCCCTGCTGGAGACCTCTATCAACGGTGCTACCGGCGTTCTCGTGAATGTCACCGGCTCTGCTGAAATGACCCTGGACGACGTTGAGACTGCTGCCGGCATCGTGCAGGAGGCAGCAAACCCCGATGCCAACATCATCTTCGGTGCTACCTGCGCAGAAGACTTCCAGGATGAGATGCGGGTTACCGTCATCGCTACCGGCTTTGAGCTGAAGCCCGAGGCATTTGCCCCCAAGGCAGCTGCCGCTGCAAAGCCCGCAGCTCAGAAGGCTCCTGTCCACTCCATCGCTCCCGATGATCTGGACGCTCCTGTCGCTGCCGCTGCAAAGCCTGCAAAGCCCCAGGATGTCAGCGAGATCGACGAGATCTTCAGCATTTTCAAGAGATAAGAAAATCCTAACATCCCGGCCCAATCGGGCCGGGATGTTTTTTGTAAAAAGGAGGAAACCATGGGTTCCTATGAAGCATTGGCGGTGAGCTATGACCGCCTGACAAATGATGTGAACTACGAGGCCACAGTGGACTTCTACCGCCAGATTTTAAGCAGGGAAGGGGTTTGCCCCAGAACAGCAGTTGACCTGGCCTGCGGCACTGGAAGCGTTGCAGCAATCCTTGCCCGGGACGGCCTGGAGGTCACCGGTGTGGACCTTTCTGAGGAGATGCTCACCGTGGCCTGCGAAAAGACCATGGAGCTGCCCCATCCCCCTCGATTTGTCAAGCAGCCCCTGCAGCGGCTGCACCTTCCCAGAGGTGTGGACCTGGCTGTCTGCGCTCTGGACAGTCTCGACTACATTACAGAGCCGGAAGAATGTAAAGAGGCCATCCGGCGGGTCTACAAGGCTCTGAATCCCGGCGGAATCTTTATCTTCGATGTGAACACCCCGGAAAAGCTTCGGGCCATGGACGGTCAGGTGTTTCTGGATGAGGATGACGATGTGTACTGCGTCTGGCGGGGCGAGTTTGACGAGCAGACCAATATCTGTTCCTACGGCATGGATTTGTTCCAGCGGCAAGGAAATCTCTGGACCCGGTCCTTTGAGGAACACCGGGAATACGCCTACTCTGCGGAGCAGCTGGTGGGTTACTTAAAAAATGCCGGCTTTAACCGGATTCGGGTATATGGCGACGGAAAAATGGAAGCGCCCCGTCCCGGGGAGCAGCGAATCTATTTGAGCGCAAGAAAGGGGATTATCAAATGAATGACTATATTGTCCGTGGAATGAGCATGGACGGTTTTGTAAAGGTGGTAGGCATCCGCTCTACGGAGCTTGTCCGCCGGGGTGCGGAGATTCAGAAGACCACCCCCAACGCCACTGCGGCCTTTGGACGGGCCCTGACGGTGGCTTCTATGATGGGAAATATGCAGAAGGTGGAAAATGGCTCCATGACCATGCAGATTCGGGGCGGCGGCCCCATCGGCACCATCACTGTGGTGTCCGATGCTGTGGGCAATGTCCGGGGCTGTGTCACCGAGGGCAATGTTCCTCTGGCGGAAAAGTATCCCGGCAAGCTGGATGTGGGAGCCACCGTGGGCACAGACGGCACGCTGACCGTGATTCGGGACCTGCAAATGAAGGAGCCCTACATCGGTTCCACCGAGCTGGTGTCCGGCGAGATTGCCGACGATGTGACGGCATACTTTGCTCAGAGTGAACAGATTCCCACCGCCTGCGCTCTGGGCGTTCTGGTGGACCGGGATCGGTCTGTTAAAGTGGCCGGCGGCTATCTTGTCCAGCTGCTGCCCGGCGCCCCTGAGGAAACTGTGGACGCTCTGGAGAAGGGCGTTCAGAAGGCTGGCGCGGTTACCCCCATGCTGGAGCAGGGCATGACCCCGGAGGAGATTCTGGGCGTTGTTATGGGAGACCTGGGTGTTCTGTTCCTGGAGACCACTGAGGTATCCTACAAGTGTTACTGCACCCGGGACCGGGTGGAGAAAGCCCTCATCAGCCTGGGCCGGGAAGAGCTTACGGAGATTGCGCAGGAGGGGAAGGCCTTCCCTGTGGAGTGCCAGTTCTGCGATGCTGTGTATACCTTCACCCCGGAGGACATTCAGGCGCTTCTGAAAAAAATCTGAGTTCAGCACGGCGGTTTCCGCAGTCCGGAAACCGCCGTGCAGTGGTTTTCCCATCAGAAGGATTTCAAAGCGGGGTAAAACAGTCCAAATTGGACTGAAAAAAGAAAATTGGTCGAATTTAGAAATAATGCTTGACAAAGCAGCGGTTAGCATATATAATGAACTTCGTCGCTGATGACCTGGAAAACACCAGGGCGCAGAAGACAGAACATGGTTTGGGAGCATAGCTCAGCTGGGAGAGCACATGCCTTACAAGCATGGGGTCAC
>JAHHRT010000116.1 GCA_020025615.1 Oscillospiraceae bacterium
CTGCACCGTGGCCGATTTCAGTTCCTGACCGGGACGGAAGGGCAGATTTTCGGCAGCGGACGGATCATTGAGTGCGTCCACCAGCTTGTTGAAGCCGTCCTTCGTCTCATCGTGGAGCAGCTGCATATCAGCCCGGACCTGTGTCTCATCCGGCTCATAGGTTGGAAAATCCTGACTGTTTTTCCAGGATTTCGAGAATTTTAAAGGTAAAAATGCCATAGTTTCTCTCCTTTCATTCGTTTTCCCGGCCGTAGGCCCGGTCAGCGCTGTATCCCATGAGCTGGGAGAAGGCTGCCCGGTCCTCCTGCACACGGATTCGTTCCTGCTCCTCCGGCTGCGGGGGGACGGGCTTTCGGGCGCCGACCTGTTTTCCGGCCCAGAAGCCCAGGGCCAGCAGCACCAGGGCAATGAGTACATCCAGCATCGTTATCGCTCCTTTTCCACAAGCGTTGCCACCATTTCTGCCGAGACGATGGACATATCGCAGCCCGGTTCCCGGTTTTCCAGCCGCAGGCTGAAGTGCAGCACATGGCGGCATCCGGGCTTCCGCACCGCCACATGAGCAAAGCGGCTGACCGCCAGATACCGAAACGCCAGGTTCCGGGGCACCAGCCGCCAGGTGCGGTTGGGAATGGGCGTCGGGTCCTCCCGAACGCCGAAATCCGTCTCATATTGCAGCCGCATGACCGTGTCCGTGTCGGAACGGGTGGCAACGATGATTTTTCTGATGTGTTTTCTCCGTTCATAGCTTCCGAAGGTCTGGGCCGGGAACCGATAGACCTTTTCGATGCCCTGTCCGTAGTCGCGGAAGTTCCGGGTGAACCGGGTCACTCTGCCCTGTCCGTCCAGATGATAGACCCGTCTGGCGCCGGTAAAGGGCAGACCGCTGCCCTGGTCAGCGGGCAGGGTGTCTCCCCGGAAGAAGGCCACGGCCTGAATGTCCGTAAAATAGAACCAGCTGGGCCTGGATGCCGAGGAAAGCGCGTGATCCCAGAGATAGACCGCACCCCCGGCGCAGACCCAGTACCGTTCCCCGTCCTCCAGGGCGCAGACCGTCTCCGCTCTGCGGACAGCCTCCAGCAGACCCGGCGTTCCGCCGCCGCCATTGACCATGCGGCTGATGCAGACCACCTGGTTTTCCAACGCCTGGGTGGTGTCCTCCAATCGGCAGACGCCGAAATCGGTGCTGCACCACAGGAGGTTGTTGTCCACCAGCCGAATGGTCCAGGGCAGATCGCAGCCCATGGTGCCGTTGACGGGGGTGTAGTCCAGAGTCAGATGGGCGCGGTCGCCGATCATGCTGGTTCCCAGCAGGCACCGGCCCACGGAGTGCTCCTTGAGCACGATCAGAAAGCCCGCCTGTTCTCCAAATCCGGTGACATATTCCAGATTGTCCCCGGCCAGATTGTAGGAATCCACGGGAAAATACCCAGGGTCCATGCGGATGTGGCTGCCGTTCCAGAAATAGGCGTTGGGCTGCTTCCGGGACCCGGCCAGTACCAGCACGGCACCACCGGCACCGCCGTAGACCGCGCCATAGGTGCAGTCCATGATGCTCTGTACGGCGTCCTCGTCGGCCTTCTGGTAGGTGATGTGCAGGGTGTTGTTTTCCGGCGGGTCCTGGACAGCGGGTGCCTTGGGGAATGTGATGGTCCCGGCCTGTAAATCAGCCTGGTAGTCGGTGACGGCCTTGCCGTCCAGGGTCACGGAGACAATGGAATCCACGGGCTTCACCGGCAGATGGTAGACCCGAACGCCCACGGTGTAGACCACGCTGACGGGCATATCCTTGGGCGGTGCGTTCTTGAGCGTGACCACCTTTTTGTCGGCAGACACGGTGTAGGCATCCGACCCTTGCAGGGTGGTGCCCACATAGACCTGTTCCACCGATGCCACCGGCTCCTTGTCCTGG
Organism: Oscillospiraceae bacterium; assembly: GCA_020025615.1. Lineage (GTDB taxonomy): Bacteria > Bacillota > Clostridia > Oscillospirales > Oscillospiraceae > Faecousia. Next base: position 1,913 of record JAHHRT010000116.1, read on the forward strand.
GTGTCAAAGCGAAATTCCGTGGCCACCCCGTTGGCGGTGAAGCTGACGCCTCTGGTCTCCCGCTGTACGGTGTACCATACGGTTTTCCGGGGACTGAGCCTGTTTTCCGGCTGATACAGGTCCCCGGACCCGGACGCCGAACAGTTGATGACCGTCACGGGCACATAGGCCTCCACGTCCTTGACCTGAAAGCCGCTGTCCGTCCAGGTGATCTGTTTGAAGCTGCCCCTGGTCTTGTAAACGAGGCTCTCCTGATAGGGCAGAAACGTCCCCCGCACCGGAGGCAGTCCGCCGCAGAGCTTCTGCATGGTCATGTGGGGGCCGGGTCTGCCCACATACAGACCGTCTCCGATGTGGGCGACCATGTGGCCCCAGTAGAGCCGTTCATAGCAGGCAAGCCCCTGTCCCAGGGGCGTCTCGCTGATCCACTCCTGTCCGTCGCGGCAGCCCAGCAGACCGTCGTGCCACCAGAGGTTTTTCATCTCCGGGCTTTGGTCCTGATCCATGCGGTATTCCAGCTCCCGCAGGTTGAGGCCGCCGGAGAGGTTCTGAAACACAGCCCTGCATTCCTCCGGCGGCCGAAAGGCAGCCTGCTTTCTCATGCACCGCACCTGCCTTCCGAAAGGCCGTAGTCATCGGTCACGATGCCCCATTGGGCGGTAACGCCCTCCTGCAGCATCGCCATTCTCCGCTCGAATTCGTTCATCAGCGCCCCATAGAGGAAGTTGTTGTCCTCCATGGCAATGTGCGCCGCCACATAGTAGGCCAGAGCGCCCTGGGCTTCGGGCGGACAGTCGATGGGATCGCTGTCCTGGGGCTGACCTGCCGCCACGGCAGGATAGCGGAAATACTCCGCCACATAGGTGCAGTTCTGATGAGAGGGCACCAGAATGCGGTTGCCGCCCAGGATTTCATAGTCGTGGGTGCGGCAGCAGTGTCCGCTGCCATCCAGCCGCAAAATCCCCCCGGCCAGCTGATAGAAGTCAGGCGGCAGATCGTAGGCCACCATGGAGCCGATCTGCTTTGGCTCCGTCAGTTCCCGGGTTGCCCGCAGACGGCGCACAGTGGTGGTGATGTAGTAAAGGCCGTCCCGTACCAGCGCGGGAATCCGTGCCACATCGTCGGCCTGTCCGTTGTAGGACAGCTCCACCTCCCGTCCACCCACCGAATACTGGTTGAGCAGCTGCAGCACATACGCCTTCATCTCTCCATAGGTCATAAAATCCCTCCTTTTCAGATGCCCGTGTCCCCAGGGGGCACGGGCATCGTGCAGCAGGAAGAAGTTTTGAATCGTCCGGCTCTGCCGGACACCACAACTCTTCCCTTTTCCTTTTTACTTTTTCACTGCACTCTTACAAATCCCACAGCCTTTGCCTTCTTGCTGCTGTCGGCCTCAACCACGGTCAGCACCTTGTTGGCACCGGGCTTGATGACAGCACCGGAGCCGGTGAGCGCCGTCCAGGAGGTCACATCGCCGTCATAGGCCACGGTCTCCGCCTGGTTGCCCAGCTTGTACAGCCAGCTGCACCCGTCCTCGGGCATGCCGGGGTTCACCAGAACGGTGATTTCGTCGGTGCCGGTGTGGGCAGCGGTGACATTCAGATTGCGGAGCACAGCCTGAGAGCCGTGGTAGAAGATGGCGTCGGCCTTTTCTTCCAGAACGAAGCAGTCGTAAACCACGCGGCCCTCGACCAGCCAGCCGGAGATACCGGGAGGGCTGTCATGGGTCTTATACTCTTCCAGCTGCTTGGGGGCAGTTGCCGCCAGAGGATGGGTCAGGAGGAAGGCGCAGCCAGAGGGCAGCCGGGAGGAAGGAACCTTGACGATTCTGCATCCGTCCACCTCGCCGATGATGCCCTTTTCCACCATTTCCTGAGACAGATCGCCGGCCTTCATGAAGGAAGGGTCCTGCTTGAGGAAGTTGGCGAACTTGTAGGAGCAGAAGGCCACACGGCCCTTGTCGGGGACGTTGTGGTTGCCCAGATACTCCATAGCCTGGAGGAACATCTCGTAGGCGTTGTTCTTGGTGATGGGGGTAGACGCAAAGTTGCCGCGGGCCGTGGCTTCGGCAGCCAGCTTGCGGAACACATAGGCGTCAAATTCAGGCACCCATACTTCCTTCAGCTGACGGCCCAGGGCCTTGCCGGCGTCCATGACCATCTGAGACTGGCTCTTGTCGCCCTTGTCGATGATAAAGGTGAAGGCTCTGTCTCTGCCGACCGTCAGAGTCTGAATGTTGCGGCTGAGGTCGTTGGGGGTGCCGTAGCGATGGTCACCGGCTCTCTGATAGTCGGACATGGCCACCGTGGGGATGGAATAGACGTTGACGGTCCGCACCCCCGTAAAGGAATAGTCGGAGTTCAGGGCCAGCATGGCCTGGGACTCTCTGGTGAACCGTTCGTCCACCTTTTTGGCATACTTGCTTGCCAGATTGATGTTTTCACTCATGTTTCATGCTTCCTTTCTAAATGAAAATGTCTATCTTCCACGCCAACCGGCGTAAAAGTCAAAATAAAAGGGCG
>JAHHRT010000117.1 GCA_020025615.1 Oscillospiraceae bacterium
GCCCAGAATGTATGATACTTAGCAATGGCTAACTCAAAAACCTTTTCTTTTTTTAACAAAGGGTTAGAGAAGACTAACTAACTTGGGAGTAAGTGCTATGATGATTAACAGCCGATTGATCGGCACAGTGAAGGAAAGCAAAAAGTACATCGCTGGGAATGTGGCGGCCCAGTGGGGTTCCCTCTGCGCCAATATTGTGGGGATGTATACACTGACGAAATTTTTGGCAGCACTGTTCAATGGGACGGATACCCCGACCCTATGGGCAGTGACCCTTTTGACGGTGACCTGTACGGTGATCGTGCGGCACCTGCTGTCGCTGGTGTCTGCAAAGATGAGTTATCTTTCGGGAAAGGCAGTGAAGCTCAAGCTGCGCCGGGGGATTTACGGAAAGCTTCTGGAGCTGGGCAGCAGCTACCGGGAGCAGGTTCAGACCTCTGAGGTGGTTCAGGTGGCGGTGGAGGGTGTGGACCAGCTGGAAACCTATTTCGGCTCCTACCTGCCCCAGTTTTTCTATGCCATGCTGGCACCCCTGACCCTGTTTGCCGTGCTGAGCTTCGTGAACCTGCCCTCTGCCATTGTGCTGCTTGTCTGCGTGCCCCTGATTCCCGTATCCATTGCGGCGGTGCAGACCTGGGCCAAGAAGCTCCTGTCCAAATACTGGGACCAGTATACCGGGCTGGGCGACACCTTCCTGGAAAACCTCCAGGGCCTCACCACGCTGAAAATCTACCAGGCGGACGAGAGAAAGCATCAGGCCATGAATGTGGAGGCAGAGAACTTCCGCAGAATCACCATGAAGGTGCTGACCATGCAGCTCAACTCTATTACCATTATGGATCTGGTGGCCTACGGCGGCGCTGCCCTGGGCGTGATTCTGGCAGTGACCCAGCTGGGTAAGGGCCGGGTGGACCTGGCGGGCTGCCTGCTGATCATCCTGCTGTCTGCGGATTTCTTCCTGCCCATGCGGCTGCTGGGAAGCTTCTTCCACATCGCCATGAACGGCATGGCAGCTTCTGACAAGATTTTTAAGCTTCTGGATCTGCCCACTCCGGCGCCCAAGACCCGGGAGGTTGGGAAGGACCTCACTGTGAAGGCGGAGCATCTGTGCTTTGCCTACGAACAGGAACGTCCCATTCTGAAAGACGTTTCCCTGGGCTTCCCCATGGGCAGCTTCACCGCTGTGGTGGGTGAGAGCGGCTGCGGCAAGTCCACCCTGGCAGGGCTGATTATGGGCCGGAACCGGGGCTATACCGGGTCCCTGACCCTGGGTGGTATTCCCCTCAATGAACTTCGGGAAGACAGCCTCATGGACAACATCACCTATGTGAGCCACCAGAGCTATCTGTTTAAGGGAACCGTCCGGGACAATCTGCGGATGGGTGCTCCCACTGCCGACGATGCAGCCATGGAAAAGGTGCTGGAGCAGGTCAATCTGCTGGGCTTCCTCCGCAGTGAGCAGGGCCTCGACACCCTCCTCACCGAGAAGGGCGGCAACCTCTCCGGCGGTCAGTGCCAGCGTCTGGCTCTGGCCCGGGCCATTCTCCATGACAGCCCGGTGTATATTTTTGACGAAGCGACCTCCAACATCGATGTGGAGAGTGAAAACGAAATCATGGCCCAGATTCGGCAGCTTGCCAAGGAGAAGACGGTTATTCTCATCTCCCACCGGCTGGCGAACGTGGTGGATGCGGACAACATCTACGTGATGGACCATGGTGAAGTGAAGGAAAGCGGCACCCACCAGGCGCTGCTGAACAACCGGGGCACCTACTACGCCCTGTGGACCGCCCAGCAGGAGCTGGAGCAGTACGGAAAGGAGGCACAGGCATGAGAAGAAGCGGATTTACCGTTATGAAAAAGCTGGTGGGACTGGTGAAGCCCCTTACCGGCTTTATGGTCCTTGCCATTACCATGGGCGTGGTGGGCAACCTCTGCGCAACCTTCATTACCATCTTGGGCGGCTTTGCCGTTACCTCCTGGATGGGCTTTGCCCTGCCTGTGAGCCTGGGGGTTCTCTTCACCATTCTGGTGGTCATGGCCCTGCTTCGGGGTGTCCTTCGGTACGGAGAGCAGGCCTGCAACCACTTTATCGCCTTTAAGCTCCTTGCCCTGATTCGGGACAAGGTCTTCGGTGCCCTGCGGACCCTGGCGCCTGCCAAGCTGGAAGGCCGGGATAAGGGCGACCTGATTGCGGTGATTACCTCCGACATTGAGCTTTTGGAGGTCTTCTATGCCCACACCGTGTCCCCCATTCTCATTGCAGCGATTTTCTCTGTGATTATGTGCCTGTTCATTGGCAGCTATCACTGGATGCTGGGCCTGCTGGCGCTGGCAGCCTATCTGGTTGTGGGTATCCTGGTGCCCATTACCATTTCCAAGTGCAGCGGCAGCAAGGGCCTGGAATATCGGAAGAAGGCCGGCGACCTCAGCGGCTTTGTGCTGGACAGCCTGCGGGGTCTGGACGAGACCATTCAGTACCGTCAGGGCGAGGCCCGGATGGAGGAGATGGACCGCAGAAGCAAGGCCCTGGTGGAAAACGACGGCGAGCTGAAGCAGAAAGCAGCCAAGGGCTCTGCATCCGTGGGAAGCCTGCTGATGTTCTTTGATTTTGCCATGCTGTTCCTGGCGGCTCTGCTGTTTCAGAAGGGCCTGGTGGAAGCCAATGGTGTGCTGATCCCCACCATTGCCCTCATGAGCTCCTTCGGCCCTGTGGTGGCTCTGGCAAACCTGGGCGGCACCTTGCAGTATACCTTCGCCGCCGGCAACCGTGTGCTGGATATTCTGGAAGAGACGCCTGTGACCGAGGAAATCTCCGGCAAGGAGCCTACCCAGTTCCAGGGTGCTTCCATCCAGAACGTGAGCTTTGCCTATGAGGAGCAGGACGTGCTCCGGGACTTCTCCGTGGAGATCCCCAAGGGAAAGATTCTGGGCATTGTGGGCAGAAGCGGCAGCGGCAAATCCACCCTCTTAAAGCTGCTGATGCGGTTCTGGGAGGCCGATCAGGGGCGGGTGGAGATTTCCGGCCGCAATGTCAGCCAGATTAACACCACGGATCTGCGGGACATGGAGAGCTTTGTCACCCAGCAGACCCATCTGTTTAAGGATACCATTCTCAATAACCTTCTCATTGCCAAAGCCGACGCCACCCGGGAAGAGGTGGAGGCAGCCTGCCGCAAGGCTTCGGTTCACGACTTTATCATGGGCCTGCCCCAGGGCTATGACACCCAGGTGGGTGAGCTGGGAGATACCCTCTCCGGCGGTGAGCGGCAGCGTCTGGGCTTGGCCCGTGCCTTCCTCCACGATGCGCCCTTCCTGCTGCTGGACGAGCCCACCAGCAACCTGGACAGCCTGAACGAGGCGGTGATCCTCCGCTCTCTGCACCAGGAGCGCAAGGACAAGACGGTGGTGCTGGTGTCCCATCGGAAGTCCACCATGACCATTGCAGACCAGGTCTGCTCCGTAGAGAACGGGCGGGTCAGCTGATGGAAAAGATTCAGAAAAAGCGGGAGACCGAGAAGCAGGTCGTGGGGGAGATGATTGCCCTCTACTGCCGGGGCCATCACGGAACTACCCGGAAAACCGGCCTGTGCCCAGAATGTACCGCCCTGCGGGACTATGCCTGGGCCCGGTCGGAGCACTGCCCCTTTATGGAAACGAAGACCTTCTGTGTCAACTGCAAGGTCCACTGTTATAAACCCCAGATGCGGGAGAAAATCCGGCAGGTCATGCGCTGGTCCGGCCCCCGGATGATCTTCCATCATCCCATTATGGCGGTTCGTCATGTGCTTTCCGTAAAACAGGAAGCCAAAAATATGAAAAACACGGAACGATAGGAGAAATGATATGAAGCTTAAAAAGGCAATTTACATTGTGATCGGGTGCATCAATCTTGGATTGGGCGCGGTGGGCGCTGTGGTGCCGCTGCTGCCCTCTGTTGTGTTCCTGCTGATTGCGACATTCTGCTTCGCAAGAGGCTCTGAGAGACTCCACAACTGGTTCATAGGCACCAAGCTCTACAAGAAGAATCTGGAGAGCTATGTGAAAGGAAAGGGCATGACCCGAAAGACCAAGGTTTCCATTATGATCACTGTGACTGCTTTGATGAGCTTCGGCTTCATTATGATGGACGCAGTGCCCGTGGGCCGGGCCGTCTTGGCAGTGGTCTGGGTATGCCACCTGGTTTACTTTGTGTTTGGCGTCAAAACCATTCCGGCCACCGCTGCGGAGGCAGAGTGAGAAGCTGCTCTCGCGTTCTGCGTCCCACATTCTTTTGAGAAAATCGGAAAAATCTATTTTTTACCCTTGACTTTTTGGAAAGATAGGGTATAATAGAACCGTTCCGAATGTAGAGGATTTGTGTAACGGTAGCACACCGGACTCTGACTCCGTTTGCGGGGGTTC
>JAHHRT010000118.1 GCA_020025615.1 Oscillospiraceae bacterium
TTTATAAGCTCAGCGTTTTTTATGAACCGGTCCTATGGAAGTACCATCATAAATCATGGGCTTCAGCACATAGGTATAGTTTTTATCGTCACAATCGTGATTGTCAATCATCTCCATCAGCCGAATTGCCAGCTGACGGCCCATCTCGTAGCCCTGCTCTACAGAGCAGGTAATCCCCTCTTCTTTCCAGTCGTCGCCGGAATAGTCAAAGCACACCAGCGAGAAATCCCTGGGCACCTGCTTGCCCATCTTATCCAGGACCTGACGCACCAGTTTATAGATAATGTAGTTACAGCAGACAATGGCAGTACAATCCGGAATTCCCTTTAGGAATTTCTCAATGGAGCGGGTATAACTCTGGTTGTGCGCCTCGTCCGAAATACACCATTTGATGTAGTCATCCAGCAGCTCCACATTGCGGCTTTGCATGGCTGCCGCCATACCATGGAATTTTTCCACACTTTGGTAGTTGTCATATAGAAAAATCCCCGCAATACGCCGGTGTCCGGCATCGATGAGCTGCCCAATGAGATTGTCGGCACAGATCATGTCATTGATAATCACATGGGGATAGCGCAGATCCTTGTAGTAATTGTTATAGAAAATCACCGGAATCCGGCGGCGGTACAGCTCCTTATAGCAGTCCAGGTTGGGGCTCATAATGCTGGCCTTGACACCGTCTACAATAAAGCCGTCAAAATTCTGATGCACCACAGTTTGCAGACAGCGGCGTTCATTGGAAAACTTGTTATCTGTCAGGAACACGTGCAAATCCACGGAATCCTCCGCAAAAACACTGCGGACTCCGTCAATCAAGTCAGAGTTTGCCGTGGTGTCCTGCCCCTGAAGCACCAGTCCGATTTTCCGCAGGGCGTTTTCAGAAGACATATCCCGAAGCAGAACCTTTTCTTTATAAAAATACGTTCCGCTGCCTTTAATCTTATAGACAATCCCCTCCTGCACCAATCGGTCAATGGCGCAGCGGATGGTCTCACGGCTCATATTCAGCCTGCGGCACAGGGCATTTTCAGAAGGGAGCTTCTGATTGCTGGAAAAGCGATTTTCATCGATGTAAGCAATTAACCACCGATATACCTGATCCGTTTTTTTCTCAGATCCGGTCATGTCTTTCACTCCTTTCGGGGGATTCCAGGATGGCAGTGCCTAACCTGTGTTCCTATTATCGCTGTTTTACACTGCCGCGTCAAGCAGGATTCCCGGCAAAAATCCGCCGCACCCTGCGGCTTTCGTGAAGGAGGCTCATCACGGACAGCGCAGAATACGGCGGAACCATGTCATTTATGCAATTTTGCCAAATGGATTGGGATGGAATCGTACAGAACGACGGTCCTGGGCTTACAGCTCCAGGGGAACGATTCTGTCCTCATGGCGTGCCTTTTCTGCGGCAAAGCAAATCAGGTGACTTTGCAGAGAAACTTCGGCATCGGTCTGGTTTCTGCCTTCCTCACCCTGAACGGCACGGACAAAGTCCTGCATCAGATAGTAGTCACCGCCGGCGTGACCGTAGGTATTATCGGAAGCCGGGAGGGCAACCTCCACATTCTCCGCCTCGTGACCAAAGCGATGGAGCACCAGACGGTTTTCATCCAGATTGCCTTCCAGGTCGCCCTTGGTGCCGGTGATGCGGATCATCCGGGTGCAGTCCCCGGTAAAGGCAGTGAGGGTAAAGCTGGCGACGCCGCCGCCCTCGAATTCCAGATTGACCACCTGACGGTCTGCCACATCATTGTCGCAGTGGTAGACGCACCGGCCGTAAGGGCCCTCCCGCAGGGCCTTCTCAATGCCCTCGGGGGTCAGATCGGTGGTAAGCATATCCACAGGCCACTGGGTATTGCCGTTGAGATAGAGCTTGCGGTCCTCATAGACGCACGCCTCACTGTAGGGGCAGCCGTCAGAGCAGCGCATGGGGGCACCTGCGGGAGCATGGGCCTCGTTAAAATACTGCATACTGCCGAAGCTGCTCACAGCCCGGCAGCGCCGTCCCATGAGCCACACCAGGATGTCCATATCGTGGCAGCTCTTTGCCAGAATCATGGGGCTGGACTCGGCCTCATTGCGCCAGTTGCCGCGGACAAAGCTGTGGGCAAAGTGCCAATAGGCCACGTTCTCAATCAGGGAGATGGAAGCCACCTCGCCCAGCACATCCTCGTCGATGAGCCGCTTGATGGTGCGGAAGAAGGGGGTGTACCGCAGCACATGGCAGACAGAAAGGATCTTTCCGCTCTGCTTGGCCGCATTGGCAATGGCCCGGCACTCGTCTTCCTTGTTGCTCATGGGCTTCTCCAGCAGCACATGGTAGCCCAGATTCAGGGCCTTCACGGCCGGGGCGGTGTGCTGATCGTCCAGGGTAGCAATCAGGGCAGCGTCTGCCATTTTAGGCTGTGCCAGAAGCTCCGCCCAGTGATCGTACTGGGAATTCAGATCGATGCCGTACTCCCGGCAGAAGTGCTCCCGGCGCTCCCGCTTGGGCTCCGCCACTGCCACGATTTTCAGTTCCTCAGGATGCTGCTTTGCATAGGCAGCGTAGACCTGCCCCCGTGCACCTGCACCGATCAGGATTGCTGTTACTTGTTTCATAGCTCCTCCAACTTTTTCAGAAGTTCTTCATAGACCCCTTCAAAGAAGGCGGGGTCGTCATTGTAATCCGAGTTGGTGCGGAACACCTGCTCCACCAGCTGATCATGGGCTTTTTCATCCCGCTGCCGCAGCAGAATCAGCAGGGCTGCATCCTCTGCACCCCGGCGAGAGGCTTCCATCCGCATACCGGGCCAGGGGCCGTCGGTTCCGGGATAGACCAGGAAGGAATCTCCGCAGGGGAAATTGGTGCCGATGCCGGTATGGTTGGGGCAGCTGGTGGACTGGAAGGGATTCATGTCCGCCGGGAACTGGTTGAAGCCCCAGTGCAGGAAGCCGGACAGCCGATTCTTTGCACAGCCCCAGAACAGCAGGCGGCCTTTGAGTACCGCAAAATCCAGGAAGCGGTTGAGCCAGCCGCCCTCGGGACCGCAGCAAACATAGGTCCAGACCTCTTCACCCAGGCGAATCAGTTCATCAAACTTCTCCTTGTTGGCCTCGTAGCCGGGGGTGCCGGGAACCCAGATATCCACGCCGCCCCGGAACTCAGCGGAAGAAACCGCCTCAATCACCTTGACGCCGGGCAGGTATTTCCGAAGGATGGAAGCTGCCAGGTAATACTGCTTTTTCCGGGGCTCCAGAGCCTCGTCGGGGCAGTGAATATCCGGCTCATCGTGAATGTGGAACACCACGTTCTTTTCCCAGCCGTGCTGCTTCAGGAAGTCTGCCAGGGCCTGGACATACCGCACGGTGATGGCATATCCCTCGGGGGTGTCAATGGGCTTGTCCGGGGCCATGGCGCAGGTGAAGCGGTCGGTGTACATATTGGGCATACCGTCCGGCAGGAAGCCGCGGCTGAGCAGCGGTCCAATCTCAATGGTGGAAAGGCCTTCCTCAAAGAAGCAGCGGGCCAGCGGCTCCAGATAGGAGAAGTCGAAGGCATAGGGCTCTCGGCTCACAACGCACCGGTCATCCAGTTCAAAATAGAACATGGTCTGGTGGGCGCGGCGCATGGCACGGGCGTACTTGCGGACCATGTCATAGAATTCCGGGGTGCCCTGTTCCAGGCCATGGAGCCGGGAAATGGCGCTGAGACTGAACCAGTTGGTCACCGGGAAGGTGCCCTCGGGGATGGTCACGTCATAGACCCGAACCTGAATCCGGCAGGTGTAGTCCCCCACCCGCAGCTGTGCGGTGTGGGTTCCGGCTGTAATTCCGGCCTTGGGCACCAGGCAGAGATACAGAGCTGCCAGGCCCTGCTCCGGCTCCAGAGTGTCCGCAATGGGTTCCAGGCAGTCGTACACCTCAAAGGGGGCAAGCCGGGTGGCGTAGGCAGGCCGCTGGGCCGGGCGCTGTTCCAGCACCATGGCACCGCCCTGGTCCTCGCCGTTTCCGGTGTTGTACTCCACGGGAATCCGCCGCATCCGAAACCACTCAGCGGTAAAGGCTTCGCTTTCCAGAGACAGAGCCTGGACAGCATCGGTATTCAGCAGCAGCTGGATTCCGGGCCTGCCGTTTTGGGGCATTGCCAGTCTCAGGCTGTCGGGCAGGGAGCCCAGCGGGGTATCGGGGAAAAAGAATTCTTCCCGGGCGCTGATGGCGCCCATGAGATTTGTTTCATTCATAACAATCATTTTCCTTTCGCATAAAGTAAAAGGTACTAACATAATAAGGCCGGGGGGTGCTGCAAAAATGCAGCACCCCCGGAGACTGTCAAAAAAGTGGTTGCATCCCCGTGGACGAAAAGGAAGATAGTGTGAAAGAAACCCATCAGGGGTGTCTTTCGCGTTCAATCAAC
>JAHHRT010000119.1 GCA_020025615.1 Oscillospiraceae bacterium
AAAATGCAGGCCGACGGCCTGCATTTTATGATTTTTATTCTTTCGCGTGTTCGGCAAAGCTCCGCATGAGCAGAGTCAGAAGCGCGAAGCAGCCAAGGCACAGCCCCATCACCGTGTAGGCAAAGGCCGCCTGGTCGCCGTGGCGCTGGACATGGTACTCCATGTAGCCCGCAATACCCAAAAGCGGCAGCAGCGGCAGAGCCATCAGCCCCCACTTTCCGCCCCGGCTCCGAATCAGCCGCAGGGTGACGACGACGGCAGCAGCCGCCACCGTGAGGGCGCTGAAAATCTGCACCACACTCACAAAACCGTTGCTTCTGAAATAGAGGTTATCATACCGGGGGCTGTCCAGAAGAGCCTGGGCAGCGCAGTAGCACAGCAGGAAAATGAGACAGGTATCTCCATCCCGCACAGTCCCTCTCCGCCGGCCCCGGGTGTAGAAAATCCACAGGACCACAAAGAGCACCGCCGCCACCATGGCCTGGAGCATAAACACCGCCAGGCGGTTTTCCACTGCGCCGGAGACGCTGTTCACCACCGAGCTTGCCAGAGGGAACGGTACACCGGCAGGCAGAATCATGCCCCGGTCCGAGTTGTTAAACAGGGATGCCAGCCGTCCCACTGCAATGCCAAGACTTCCGGCAATGGCCATATGGTCCAGCATCCGGGGAAGATTGTCAGAAACCCGCAGCAGCCGCAGCAGAAGCGCCGCCAGGATGCAGCCGAAGAACACGCCAATGAGGGCATAGCCGCCCCGATGGTAATCGGTCAGTGCTGCCGCCAGACTGGCATAGCCCACCGGGCGGCAGTACCAGTGCACCAGCCGGGCCAGGAGCAAGGACAGCACCCCCGCCAGAGGAACCGCAGCCACGCCCCCAATCTTCCCGTCCTCCTCCCCGAAGGTCAGGGACAGGAACATGAGGATTGCACTGACCCCTGCCAGTGCCACCACAATGGAGTTCCAGTACAGGAAGGTTTCCTCCATAATAAATGCAATTCGATTCATCTTTCTATCTCCTTCCGGGGCAGCTTCAGCCCACCGTGCCGCCGGAAAGCACGCTCAGCAGCTGGGCATCCGGTACTACCCACCACTGCCCTTCGTCAAAGGTCATATAGAGCGTCAGGGGACGGCTCACCGGCTGTGCATCTGTCAGGGCCTGTTTTGCCGCCTGGGTCAGGATTTCCTGAACCAGCTCCTGCCGATAGGCATGGTGCTCGTCATAAATCTCGTCCATGTCCTCTGCTCTGCGCACCCGGTTGTGGAGAAGCTCTCCGGCCCGCTTTCCCAGATCCTCAATCACGCTGGGAAAGTCGATGCAGCTCACCTGCATATCCATCGCTACGCCGGAGTCTGTGGCGTAGCAGGAGCCGGTATATTCATAGGTAAAGCTGTCCAGAAAGCCATTCCAAAGGAGCTTACCAACGGTTCCCTCGGGATCACGTATCGGTCCCAGACTGGGCTTTCCCAGCATGACACTGCTGGCTGCATCGAAATCGCCCTCAGAAATATACTCCATAAGCTGGCTTGCCAGCACCTCCGCCTCCCTGGGCCGGGACACCAGCACAGGCGGCTGCCGAAGTGCAGAGACGCAGAGGGCTGCTGTCACCAATGCTGTGAGGACCGCCAAAAGCCCCAACAGCCTGGATGCTATTTTAGAACCATTCATGCTCGCTCCTCCTATTGCCCATCCGGGATTGCTGTGGCGAAATAGATAATATCGCTGATTCCCCGTTCTGCACCGTAGTCTACGTGATTATATACCTGGCCGTTTGTGTAGAGGGTTCCCGTCTGTCCGCCGTCCAGGGCGTAGGCGTTTTGGATTCCCAATTCCTGCAAATTCTTGGCAAAGAGGGCCATGTTGGGGCTTTCATGGTAGCCGGGCTCCATATTGGCCTCCACCATGATATAGTGGAGCTTTCCCTGCTGGCACAGGGCCGCCCGGGAGTAGTTCTTGCCGGTCTCGCCGATGGGATAGAAGGGGAACTCGCACAGCTCCCCGTTCTCAACCAGCACCGGGCCAAAGGCCAGGCTGAAGCGAATCTTGTTCTCCTCCACGAATTTCTCCACAGCCTCCTGATCGTTGAGGCTCTTGCGCCGGGAGAAAATCATGTCGCCGTTTTCATCCACAAAGCAAATATCCAGGTCGTTTCCATGGACTCTGCACACATCCCCGTTGTAGACGGTGATGCCGTTGGGGCGATAGGAATAATAGTCTCCGCTGGCAGCCGTCACTGCGTTGACACTGCGGGCCATCTCCGAGGTGGTGTGCAGAACGCCGCTGCCGAACCGCCCCTCAGAGAGGAAACGGCGGAACTGAGAGGGATGGGCAATCCGCACCTCTGCCATGGAATAGACACTGCGGCCTGCCGGGTGCTTCCAGGCGATGGACAAGATGGTGTCATCTAAATAATACTGAATCGTGGAGCCGGGGACGATCTCCGTCTCTGTGGAGAACAGAAGGTCCTCTTCCCCGAATTTTTCCTTTGCCGCATCCAGAAGCCAGGAAAGCTCCTTCGGGTCCTGGCTCTCTCCTGCACAGGCGGGATTGGGCTTAGGCGCCGTAAGCACATCGTCTGTGAGCCAGTAGGTTTTTTCCAGGGTCAGCACGCCGTTCAGCGCATCACTGACGGCATTGCCGATCACCATATCAAACTGGTCCATGACCGCGGCACCACTCACTGCAGCAGGGTGTGCGCCGCCGCCCCCAAGGAGTACTGCTGCCAGAATCAGCACCGTGAGCACCCCGCAGAAAACTGCACCTACAGCGCAGAGCAAACGCTTCCGGGGCCGACGGTCCGCATACCTCCCGGTATTATATTCCATACATCCGCTTCCTTCCTATGCGGCAGCACTGTCCCAGGTACTGCCGCTGCGATAAACTGTGCGTATTATAGCAAAGTCCCCCCAAAAAGTAAACCTTTTCCCCTAAATATTCCGAATATTTCATTAAGAAACAACCAGTATCCTTGCGTTCTTTCCTTTTTCATGGTACAATATCGTTACATTTTTTGAACACGGGGCGATTACATGGAGGTAAAGCAAAAAAAGAAGCTGCGGGTGCTGCTCAGCCTGGTGGCAGTGCTGTGTCTCACCAGTGCCGGAATCCTGGGATGGTACTGGTATGACGGTCATGTGGACCGCAGCGGCTGGGAAATGCAGCATGAGCAGTACTATTACCGGGACTTTCACAATCACCGGGTCAGCGGCTGGCAGGACATCGACGGGCATCGATATTACTTTGACGAAAATAATGTGATGCAAACGGGCTTCCTGGCCCAGGGGGAGGACGTCTACTATCTGGATACCGACGGCACCCTCTGCACCGGCTGGCTCAACTTCCACGGCGACAAATACTACTTAAACGAAGAGGGCATCCTGCAAACCGGACTGATTCGGATTGACGACGAGCTCTACCTTCTGGCAGAGGACGGACGCATCACCACGGGAATGCAGCAGGTGGAGGGAAATACATATTTCTTTACCCAAGAGGGACCTGCCGCAGTGGGTCCCCTGATCTACGAGGACCGGGAGTATTTCTTTAACGACGACAACACCCTCTACACCGGATGGATGGAGCGGGAGGACGGTCGCTGCTACTACACCCCCGAGGGTCCTATGGCAAAGGGCCTCACCTGGATTGAGGACAAGCTCTATTACTTTGAGGACAACGGCCTTTGTCATCAAGGCTGGCTCACCCTTGGGGAGTACAGCTATTATTTCGGAGAGGACGGCACCGCCGTCACCGGACCCCAGACCATCGACGGCACAACCCACTACTTCACCCCCAAGGGCATCCATGTGGTGCTGGTCAACGCCTCCAACCCCATTCCCAGCTACTATAAGCCGGAGATTGTCACCCTCTCCGGCTGGACCCAAGTGGCAAAGCCCTGTCTGGAACCTATGAAGAAAATGCTGGCTGCCTGTGAGGCTGCCGGAAATCCCTACAGCATCAACTCCGCCTACCGCAGTCACGAAAATCAGGAGGATATTCTGACGCAGCGGACCAAGGAGCACATGGAAACAGGCCTGGACTACGACGAGGCCTACGACAAAACCCTGGAAACTGTGGCCTATCCCGGCACCAGCGAGCACGAAATGGGCCTTGCCGCAGATATTGTGGGTAAGGAGGCCAAAGCCTGGCTTGCCGAGCACTGCTGGGAATACGGCTTCATTCTCCGCTATCCCCCGGAAAAAGCAGAAATCACCGGCATCATTTTCGAGCCCTGGCACTTCCGCTATGTGGGCACCGAAGTCTCCATGGATATGAAGGACTCCGGGCTGTGCCTGGAAGAATACCTGGGTGCCGG
>JAHHRT010000012.1 GCA_020025615.1 Oscillospiraceae bacterium
CTTTTTATATATGACGGGAAATTTGCAGTTTTGTTCTGGCAATACGCTGGAAATTATGATATAGTGTATATAATATGGCTGCGGTGCTTTTCCCGGGTTCCGGGGCAGACGCAGAATACAGCCAAGAACGCCGGACTTCGGCAACGGAGACGGCAAGATGGGGGCATCGTTTTGAAAGAAAATAAGAAGCAACAGGAGAGCTCCGAGAAGGATTCCGAAACCGCTAAGGGGCAGAAGCTGGGCTGGGAAAAAAGTCTGCTTCTCTATCTCCATGATCTCATCTATATGCTGGCAATTGTGCTGGTGGTTTTTTTGCTTTTCTTCCGTGTGGTGGTGGTTTCCGGCTTTTCCATGTACTCCACCCTTACGGATGGGGATTATCTGCTGCTTGTAGGCAACCTCTTCTACCGGGACCCCAAGGTCGGAGATGTGATCGTTGCCAGCAAGGACAGCTTTGACCATGGAGCGCCCATTATCAAGCGGGTCATTGCCACCGAGGGTCAGACCGTGGATATCGACTTTGAGAAAGGCGTTGTCTATGTGGACGGCGAGGCCCTGGAAGAGGACTATACCAACACCCCCACCAATTTGCAGGAGGGCATGACCTTCCCGCTGGTGGTGGAAGAAAACTGCGTGTTTGCCATGGGAGATAACCGCAACGACAGCAAAGACAGCCGCAGCCCGGAGATCGGTCAGGTGGACCGCCGTGAGATTCTGGGCAAGGCCGTGCTGCTGATGCTGCCTGGTGCGGATAAGACAACAGATGTACGGGATTATTCCCGGATTGGAGCTGTAAAATGAACGAAATTGAAAAAATGAACATCCAGTGGTATCCCGGTCACATGACCAAGACCCGCCGCCAGATCGAAGCGGATCTCAAGCAGGTGGATGCCGTCTGTGAAATCGTAGATGCCAGAATCCCGGTTTCCAGCCGGAACCCGGATATTGACGCCATCTGCGGCAACAAGCCCCGGATCATTGTGCTGAACCGTATGGACCTGGCAGACCCCGCTGCCACCAAGAAGTGGATTGCCTACTTTAAGAATAAGGGAATGTCGGTGCTGGCTACCGACTGTAAATCCAGAAAGGGCATTTCCGGCTTTACCCCGGCAGCAAGAGCAGCCTGTGCGGAAAAGCTTCAGCGGGATGCCGCCCGTGGCATGAATCGGCCTCTGCGGGTGATGATTGTGGGAATCCCCAACGTGGGCAAATCCACCCTCATCAACCAGATTTCCGGCAGAAAGGGCGCAAAGGCGGAGAACCGCCCCGGCGTCACCCGGGGAAAGCAGTGGGTCACTGTGGATGCAGGCTTGCAGCTGCTGGATACCGCCGGTATTCTCTGGCCCAAGTTTGAAGATCCCGAAGTGGGTATGATGCTGGCCTACACCGGCGCGGTGAAGGAAGGCGTCATTGACATTGAGGAGCTGGCCTGCCGGCTGATGGAGCTCCTGCACAAATACTACCCCGAGACCCTTTTGGAGCGGTACAAGGTGGAGGCCCCGGAGGGGACCCCCGGCTATGAGCTGCTGGAAATGGCGGGACGCAACCGGGGATTCCTGCTGGCCCGGGGTGAGATTCACACCGAGCGGATGGCAAAGGTACTGTTAGATGAATTCAGAAGCGGCAAGCTGGGAAAATTCACCCTGGAGCAGCCGGAGGAGGACATATGAGCGAGCAGACCATGTGGGAAATTGAAGACGGCTTTTACGAAAAAGGCGTAAAGCTCATCTGCGGTGTGGATGAAGCGGGCAGAGGCCCTCTGGCTGGCCCGGTGTGCGCTGCGGCGGTGATTCTGCCGGCACACCTGGAAATTCCCGGCCTTAACGACAGCAAGAAGCTGTCTGACAAGCGCAGACGGGAGCTGTTCCCCCTGATTCAGGAGCAGGCCATTGCCTATGGCATCGCCTTTGCTTCGGAGCAGGAAATTGATGAAATCAATATTCTCCAGGCCACCTTCCTGGCAATGCGCCGGGCGCTGGAGGAGCTGGCAGTGCAGCCGGATCTGGTGCTTGTGGACGGAAACCGGGAACCCAATGTGGACCTGCCTGTGGAAACCGTGGTCCACGGAGACAGCCTCAGCGCCAATATTGCGGCGGCTTCTGTCCTGGCTAAGGTCACGAGAGACGACCTGATGGTGAAGCTTGCCGGGGAGTACCCCCAGTACGGCTTTGAAATCCACAAGGGCTACGGCACCAAGGCCCACTATCAGGCTTTGGAAACTTACGGCCCCTGCGCCATCCATCGTCAGAGCTTCCTCAAGAAGTTCTATGACAAGCACTAAGCTGTCCGGCGCCTGGGGCGAGGCCCTGGCGGCGGAATATCTGCGAAAAAAGCGATATAAGCTCCTGGCCTCGGGCTATCGCAGCCGATTCGGAGAAATCGACCTCATTGTGAGCAACCGAAAATTTCTGGTGTTCGTGGAGGTAAAGCTTCGGAAGTCTGCGAATTTTGCTCAGGCCCGGGAATACGTGGACCGGCACAAGCAGGACAGAATCCGCACCACTGCGGCCATTTATCTGTCCCAATATCCCACCCGTTTGCAGCCCCGGTTCGACGTGATTGAAATTTACGCCCCGGAGGGGACGGAAACGGCCCACCCGGAAATTCACCATTTGGAGGACGCATTTACATGAATCTGCCTGTATTTGACCTGCATTGTGACACCGCCCTGGCCCTTATGGGAAAGGACATGAACGATGCGGGAAGCCTGGCTTCCAATTCCTATCATATTGACCTGAATCGGGCGGCAGCCCTTCCCGGCTACTGCCAGTGCTTCGCCTGCTTTACCACGCCCATTATGGAGCAGACCGACCATATCTCCCCGGTGGTGGTGTTTGAGCGGGAGCTTGCCACGATTCAGCGGGAGCTGGACAAGAACAGCAAACGGATGCAGCTGGTCTACACCCCGGAGGAGATTGAAGAAAATCTGGAAAAGAGAATGATGTCTGCCATCCTCACCATTGAGGGCACCGCCGGCTTTGGATACGACCCGGAGCTGCTGGGAGACCTCTATCAGATTGGCTTCCGCATTTCCACCCTGGGCTGGAATGAAAGCAACCCCCTGACCGGGTCCCATGTGACCGGGGAGGGCCTTTCGGACCAGGGCAGAGCCTATGTGAAGGCGGCCCAGGCGCTGGGAATCCTGGTGGACGTGAGCCACATCAGCGACCAGGGCTTCTGGGATATTATGAAGATGACCGAGGCCCCCGTGATCGCCAGCCATTCCAACAGCCGGGCGGTCTGGGGTGCCAGCCGGAACCTCACCGACGATATGTTCAAGGCCATTGTGGAGACCGGCGGCGTGGCGGGTCTCAACCAGTGCAGAGATTTTATTGGAGAGAATCCCGATCTGGATACGGTCTGCGACCATGTGCTCCACTTCCTGGAGCTGGACCCCAGCGGCAAGCACATCGCCCTGGGCGGCGACCTGGACGGCGTGGAGACCATGTCCGATGGATTCGAGGGCATCCAGAGTTATCCCGCCCTGGCCCAGCGGCTGCTGGAACGGGGTGTGGAGGAAGCCATGCTGATGGACATTTATTGGAACAATGCCATTGGAGTGATGAAACGTGCTGTACGTAACCACCAGAAATAAGCAGGATGTGTATACCGCCCAGCGGGCGCTGACCCAGCGCCGGGCCCCGGACGGCGGCTTTTTCATCCCGTTCCGGGAGCCTCGGTTTTCCCGGGAGGATATTTTAGCCCTGGGCAATCAATCCTTTTTGGAAAGCACTGCCCAGATGCTGAACCTGCTCTTCGGAACCAAGCTCACCCCCTGGGATGTGGAATTTTCCGCAGGGCGGCGTCCGGTGCGGCTGGTGAAAATCGGCCGCCGGGTGCTGGCAGGGGAGCGCTGGCACAACTGCGCCGGTGAGTTCCGGCAGCTGGTCCGGGACCTTACCAACCGGATTCGGTCGGAGAAAGGGGAGAGCCTGGGCGCCTGGGCGGAGATCGGCGTGGGCATTGCCACCCTGTTCGGTATGTTTTCCGGGGAGCCGGAGCTTCTCAGCGGAGATTTGAAAATCGACGTGGCGGCAGCCTCCGGGGACCTATTGAGTGTGGTCAGTGCCTGGTATGCCAGAAACTGGGGCTTGCCCATCGGCACCATTGTGATTTGCTGCAACGACAACGGCGGCCTTTGGGAGCTGCTTCACAGCGGCAGCCTGCGCACCGACGGCATCAGCCAGAATACCTCCACGCCGGAGGCCGATGCTGTGCTGCCGGAGGGACTGGAGCTTCTGCTGTGCGCCTGCGGCGGGCAGCGGGAAAGCCTGCGCTTTGTGGAGGCGGCAAGAGTCGGGGCAAACTACACCCCCAGTGATTGGGTGCTGTCCGTGCTTCGGCAGGGGCTTTCCGTCAGTGTCATTGGGGAAAAACGGGTGGAGCAGACCATTGCCAGCGTCTATTCCAGCCACCGCTATCTCATGTCTCCCTATACCGCCCTGGGCTATGCGGGCCTTCTGGACCGCCCCACGGGAACAAGCGGCTGGGGACTGATTCTCGCAGATAAAAGCCCGGCACTGGACGGTGAGACCGTTGCCCGGGCCCTGGGAATCTCCCGGGAGACACTGAAAGAATATCAAGAATAAGGAGGTGCCGCATGGCACTGTATGCCATTGGAGATCTGCATCTCTGCCTGGGAGCACCCAAGCCCATGGACATCTTCGGCGGTGCCTGGGTGGGCTATATGGATAAGCTCCGGGAGCGAATCTCGGTGATCGGCCCGGAGGATACCACGGTACTGCTGGGGGATTTGAGCTGGGCGCTGGATTTGGAATCTGCCGCCGCAGACTTCGACTGGATGAACCGGCATATCCCGGGAAAGAAGATCATCCTCAAGGGAAACCACGACTATTGGTGGAGCACTGCGGCGAAGTTCCAGAAGTTCTGCCTGGAACACGGCTTCGAGGATTTCCACCTGCTGAACAACAACTGCTATGAATATGAGGGCTGGGCCCTCTGCGGCACCCGGGGCTGGTTTTTTGAAGAAGACCGCAGCGGCGCCCACGACGAAAAGGTCTTCAAACGGGAGCTGATTCGCCTGGAAACCTCCCTGAAAGCGGCAGGGGAGAAGCCGAAAATGGTGTTTCTCCACTATCCGCCCCGGTACAAGGGCTATCTGTGCGGGGAGATCCTGGAGCTGCTTTCCAAGTACCAGGTCCGCCGCTGCTTTTACGGACACCTCCACGGCGGAAGCCACAAACTGGCGGTGGAAGGCCCCTGGGACGGGGTGGATTTCCGGCTGGTCGCCGCGGATTACCTGGATTTTCGGCCGTACAAAGTAATTTAACAAAACTTTTTTTAGAAAACAGTGGACATTTGGGATAAAATTTGATAGAATGAATCGGCTGAACAATACTTATATATAAAATGGCTCCGCCATGCGGGCCAATTTAGGAGGATTATTTACATGAATGTCAAGAGCATTGAGAAGAATGGCAATCAGGCTACCATCGTTGTCGAGATCGACAAGGAACTGATGGAGAGCGGCGTTAACAAGGCTTACATGAAGGCTCGCAAGAGCATCATGATCCCCGGCTTCCGTAAGGGCAAGGCTCCTCGCAAGATGATCGAGTCCCTGTACGGCGCTCATGTCTTCTACGAAGACGGCCTGGAAGAGATCTTCCCTGAAATCTATAAGACTGCTGTCCTCGATCAGGACGTCAAGGCCATCGGCCGTCCCAGCCTGACCGATATGGATATTAACGACGACAACATCGTCACCATCACCATCACCACCGACCTGTACCCCGAGGTCACCCTGGGCCAGTACAAGGGCCTGGAGGTCGAGAAGGCTGAGGCTTCCGTTACCGACGAGCAGGTTCAGGCTGAGCTGGACCGCATGGCACAGAACGTTGCTGCTACCGAGACTGTTGAGAGAGCTGCTGAGATGGGCGATACCGCTAACATCGACTTCGAGGGCTTCGACAACGGCGTCGCTTTCGACGGCGGCAAGGGCGAGGGCTTCGACCTGAAGCTGGGCAGCCACTCTTTTGTTCCCGGCTTTGAGGAGCAGATTGTCGGCATGAACGTCGGCGAGGAGAAGGACCTGGACATCACCTTCCCTGAGGATTACCACAAGGACCTGGCTGGCAAGGCTGTTGTGTTCCACGTAAAGCTCAACAAGCTGTCCGTGACCATCGTGCCCCAGCAGGACGACGAGTTTGCTAAGGACGTTTCCGAGTTCGACACCCTGGATGAGCTGAAGGCTGACATCCGGGCTAAGGCTCTGGAGAACGCTCAGAAGCAGATTGACAACGCTTTCGAGCAGGCTGCCATTGACAAGGCTGCTGACAACACCACTGTTGACATCCCCAACGCACTGGTTGAGCGCGAGCTGGACACCCAGATGGACCGTTTCGCATACCAGCTGCAGATGAGCGGCTACTCCATCGAGCAGTACGCTAAGATGATGGGCGGCGACATGAACACCATGCGCAATGCTTTCCGTCCCACCGCTGAGAAGCAGGCTAAGATCTCCGTGACCCTGGAGAAGATCGTTGAGACCGAGAACGTCGAGGTTTCCGAGGACGAGATCAACGCTGAGCTGGAGCAGCTGGCTAAGGAGTACTCCCTGGAGCTGGACAAGGTCAAGTCCATGGTCCCCACCGAGGAGATCACCGAGAACCTGAAGGTCCGCAAGGCTGTTAAGATCATCGTTGACAGCGCTGTTGCAGTGGCTCCCAAGGAGAAGACCGAGGAATAAGCAGCCCCCACAATGGTTAGAATGTTTCAAACACCCTGAAAGGAGACATCACCATGAGTTTAGTTCCCTATGTTGTTGAGCAGACCAGCCGCGGTGAACGCAGCTACGATATTTTCTCCCGTCTTCTCAACGACCGTATCATCTTCCTGTCCGAGGAAGTAAACGACACCACCGCATCCCTGGTGGTTGCACAGCTTCTCTACCTGGAGGCCCAGGACCCGGATAAGGATATTCAGTTCTATATCAACAGCCCCGGCGGTTCTGTCACTGCTGGAATGGCCATCTACGACACCATGCAGTACATCAAGTGCGATGTGGCTACTATCTGTGTCGGCATGGCTGCTTCCATGGGTGCATTCCTGCTGGCAGCTGGCACCAAGGGCAAGCGTATGGCTCTGCCCAACTCCGAGATCATGATCCATCAGCCCTCTGCCGGCACCCAGGGTCAGATCACGGACATGGCGATCCACCTGAAACGGCTGGAAACCATCAAGACCCGCATGAACCGCATCCTTGCCGAAAACACTGGCAAGCCCATTGAGGAAGTCACCGCCGCTTGCGAGCGTGACAACTTCATGAGCGCAGAAGAGGCAAAGGCTTTCGGCCTCATCGACCGGGTCCTCGAGCACCACTAATTAGAAAGGCGGTACCAGGTTCATGGCAAGAAATAACGAGCAGCCGATTCGCTGCAGCTTCTGCGGTAAGCGGGAGACCCAGGCAGGACGGCTGATTGCCGGTCCTGGGGTGTACATCTGCAGTGACTGCGTGCAGGCCTGTAGTGATCTGCTGAAAAATGAAATCGATTTGGGGGAGGAGAGCGGCTCTCAGGCTCCTGAGAGCCTGCCCACTCCTGCGGAAATCAAGAAATTCATGGATCGCTATATCATCGGTCAGGACGAGGCAAAAGTCGCCCTGTCTGTTGCAGTGTACAACCACTACAAGCGTATTTACTTTGGCTCCGATTCCGATGTAGAGCTCCAGAAGAGCAACATCCTGCTGATCGGCCCCACCGGCTGCGGCAAGACCCTGTTCGCTCAGACCCTGGCGAAGATCCTCAATGTGCCCTTCGCCATTGCCGATGCCACCACCCTCACCGAGGCCGGCTACGTGGGCGACGATGTGGAGAACATTCTCCTGCGTCTGCTCCAGGCTGCTGATTTCGATGTGGAGCTGGCAGAGCGGGGTATCATCTACATCGACGAGATGGATAAAATCGCCCGCAAGAGCGAGAATACCTCCATCACCCGGGACGTTTCCGGCGAGGGTGTTCAGCAGGCTCTGCTGAAAATCCTGGAAGGAACCGTTGCAACCGTGCCCCCTCAGGGTGGACGGAAGCATCCCCAGCAGGAGCTGATTCCCATTGACACCACCAATATCCTGTTTATCTGCGGCGGCGCATTTGATGGCCTGGATAAGATCATCGAGAACCGCACCGACCGCTCCGCCATTGGCTTTGATGCCCCGGTGGAGAGCCGCAAGAAGCGGGATGTGGGTAAGCTTCTGTCCCAGGTGGAGCCCCACGATCTGCTGAAGTTCGGTATTATCCCCGAGCTGGTTGGACGTATGCCCATGATCACCTGTCTGCAAAGCTTGCAGAAGGAGGATCTGGTGCGGATTCTGGTAGAGCCCAAGAATGCCCTTGTGCGGCAGTACGGCAAGCTCCTGGAGATTGACGGCGTTGCTCTGGAAATCACCGACGAGGCTCTGGACGTAATTGCCCAGAAGGCCATCGACCGGGAGATCGGCGCACGTGGTCTGCGGGCCATTATGGAGAAGATCATGGTGAAAATCATGTTCCTCATTCCTTCCGACCTCTCCATTCAGAAGGTCATCATTACGCCGGAATGTGTAGAAGGCGGAGATGCCACGGTTGTGCGGGATCCGGCTCATCCCAGAGATAAGCTCACCGGCAAGCGGTAAGCATTACAGTCCATTTACGCAGCGATTTTAGGACCCTTTTGGGTACAATAGGCGGGTCCCCGGCAGAAACGCTTTCCCGGTGACCGTGCCTGCGATAAGTGAAAACTGGCGGGAGAAGTTGCAAATAGTTGTGGTTTCTCCCGCCTTACTTCATATTTTTGAACCTTACTTTCAAAGCAAAGGAGGGAAATTCCCTTGAGTGAGAACACTTACGCCGGAGTGCTGCCCATTTTAGCCCTGCGGGGGCTGGTGGTATTTCCGGACCAGACCATTCATTTTGACGTTGGCCGGCCTAAGTCCGTCATGGCCCTGGAAGAGGCCATGAAGAAGGACCAGACACTGCTTCTGATTCCCCAGAAGGATCTTCTGGTGGACGACCCCAAGCTCGCCGACCTCTATCCCATTGGCACCGTTGGTAAAATCAAGCAGGTGCTGAAGAGCCAAGGGGATAACCTGCGTGTGCTGGTCACCGGCCTGTGCCGTGCCCGGATCACCGAGATCCAGCAGTCCGAACCCTATCTGTCCGGCATGGTCGAGTCCATCGCCGAGGAGGCAGAAGGGGACAGCCTGCGCAGCCATGCCCTTCGCCGGGAGGCCAACACCCTTTATAATTCCTATCTGGAGCTGACGGAGCATCCGGCCCAGCTGATCCAGATGAAGATGCTTGCCAGCGAAAGCGACGGCTTTTTGGCAGACAGCATCGCTCAGAATTCCGGGATTGAATTCCCCGGCAAAATCAAGCTCCTGTCCCAGCTGAACCCCACCAAGCGTTTGGAGCTTGCCATCAAGCTTCTGCGCCAGGAGTCTGAGATGCTTCGGCTGGAATCCGACATTCAGGAGAAGACCCGTGCCACCCTCGACCAGAACCAGAGAGACTATTTCCTACGTGAGCAGATGAAGGTCATTCGGGACGAGCTGGGAGAGGATGACGAGGAATCCGAGTTCGATACATACATCCAGAGTATCCGCAGCCTCAAACTGGAAGAGGACAGCGAAAAGAAGCTTCTCAAGGATGTGGATCGGCTGAAAAAGCAGCCCTTTGGCTCCTCTGAGGGTGCTGTGCTGAGAAACTACCTGGATACCGTTCTGGAACTGCCCTGGAACAAACGCACCAAGGAGCGTGTGGATGTGGAAGCAGGCCGGAAGATCCTGGACCATGACCATTTCGGCATGGAAAAGGTGAAGGAGCGGATTTTGGAGACCCTGGCAGTCCGCCAGATGGCTCCCGATATGCCCCCCCAGATTCTGTGCCTGGTAGGCCCTCCCGGTGTGGGCAAGACCTCGATTTCCTATTCCATCGCCAAATCCCTGAATCGAAAGCTGGCTCGGATCTCTCTGGGCGGTGTTCGGGACGAGGCAGACATCCGGGGCCACAGAAAGACCTATGTCGGCGCAATGCCCGGTCGTATCATCACCGCCCTGATCCAGGCCGGCAGCTTTAACCCTGTGCTGCTTCTGGATGAAATCGACAAGATGGGCATGGATCAGCGGGGAGACCCTGCCGCCGCCCTTTTGGAGGTGCTGGACGCGGAGCAGAACCACGCCTACCGGGACCACTATCTGGAAATTCCTGTGGACCTGTCCGATGTGATGTTCATTACCACCGCCAATAGCCTGGATACGGTGCCCAGACCTCTGCTGGACCGTATGGAGGTCATTGAGCTGGGTTCCTATACCGACGAAGAGAAGCTGATGATTGCCAAGAATCATCTGTTCCCCAAGCAGCTTGCCAAGCACGGCCTGAAAAAATCCCAGCTGAAGATCACCGACGATGCCATTCGGGAGATGATCTACTGCTACACCAGAGAATCCGGCGTGCGGAATCTGGAGCGGAGCTTTGCAGAAATCTGCCGGAAGGCGGATATGCAGATCCTTTCCCAGGAGACCCCCAAGAAGATCACCGTCACCGGAAAGAATCTGGAGGAATTTCTGGGCGTTCGCAAGTACCTGCCCGACCGTCTGCCCTGCACCGATCAGGTGGGCCTGGTGACGGGCCTGGCCTGGACCAGCGTCGGCGGCGAGACCCTGGAAGTGGAAGTGAACGTCATGGACGGCTCCGGCAAGCTGGAGCTCACCGGCAACCTGGGTGATGTGATGAAGGAATCCGCCCACGCTGCCATGAGCTACATCCGTGCCAATGCGGCAAAGCTGGGCGTTCCCACCGACTTCTATAAGACCAAGGACATCCATGTGCATTTCCCCGAGGGGGCTGTGCCCAAGGACGGACCCTCTGCCGGCGTGACCGTATGCACAGCGCTGGTTTCTGCACTGACCGGGGCCACCGTGCGCCGGGATGTGGCAATGACCGGTGAAATCTCCATCCGGGGCCGGGTCATGCAGATTGGCGGCCTGCGGGAGAAGACCATGGCGGCACTGCGCCACGGCATCACCACTGTGATTATCCCCAAGGACAACCTGCGGGATTTGGAGGAAATCGACCAGACCGTCCGCAAGCAGCTGAACTTTGTCACCGCAGAAACGGTGGACGCGGTTCTCAGTGTGGCCCTGAACCCCAAGACCGAGCTGGACCCTTCCATTCGGATTCCTGAGGATGTGAAAACTCCCGCCTGCGGGCTGCGTCAGTAGGAGGCTGAAAAATGAATTTTCAAAAGGTTGAATTCCTGATTTCTGCCGCTTCTGAACGGGATTTCCCCAAGAATCGGCTGCCGGAGATTGCCTTTGCAGGCAAGTCCAACGTGGGCAAGTCTTCGGTCATCAATCGACTGCTCCAGCGGAAGAACTTCGCCAGAGTGGGAGACAAGCCCGGCAAGACCATCCATGTGAACTACTTCACCATTGACAGCAAGTGCTATCTGGTGGACCTGCCCGGCTACGGCTTTGCCAAGGTCGCCCAGAAGGAGAAGGACCGCTGGGGAAAGCTCATGGAGGAGTACTTCGCCGCCGGTCGCATCGACCTGGGCGTTCTCATTGTGGACTATCGCCATCCCCCCACGAATAACGACGTGGTGATGGCCCGTTGGTTCCTGGACAGCGGCTGCCCCTTTGTGGTGGTTGCCAACAAGATGGACAAGCTCAAAAAGAGCGAAATGGCCCCCAATCTGGAGATCATTCGCCGGGATTTGGAGCTGCCGGAGGACTGTCCTGTGATTCCCTTCTCTGCGGAAAAGGGCAACGGACGGGATGAGCTGGTGCGCTATGTTCTTGCCGCCGTGGGCGAAAAATAACACAAGCCAAAGTCCCGGGAGAATTTTTCTCCTGGGACTTTTCGATTATCAGGCTTTCGTCTGGCGGGTAAAAGCGGCGTATCCGGGGAAATTATACACACGCAGATAAATGACTATTGCACTGGACTGCTTTCTGGGGTATACTTGCGATAGTGCCAATCTATGCACGGTGCAATTTTTGACCCTTTCGGTTATATGGATTCGGAATTGGAAACCCAGCTGGATGAATCGTTCCTGGGTTTTGCCTGGAGTCCAAGGAGGCAATATGACAGATAAAATAAAATTTCGGAAGCAGGCGCAGCCGGAGCTGCCCCGCCCGGAGTGCCAGCGGGTCACGCCGGACCCGGATGTGGGTCTGACCCAGGCCCAGGTGGATGAGCGCATCGCCGGGGGCTATGCGAATATTGTGACCGATGATTCCGGCCTCACCACGGGAAAGATCATCCGCTCCAATATCTTCACCTACTTCAATATGATTTTCTTCATTTTGGCGTTGGTGCTGCTCTATGAGGGTTCCATCAACAATCTGACCTTCCTGGGTGTGGTCTTTGTCAATGCCATCATCGGCATCATTCAGGAGCTGAGGTCCAAGCGAGAGCTGGACAAGCTGAAACTGGTGAGCGCACCCGTGACAACGGTGATTCGAGAGGGCAGGGAAGTCCAGGTGGACAGCGAACAGCTGGTGCTGGATGATGTGGTGATTTTCAGCGCCGGCAGTCAGATTTGTGCAGACGCAGTGGTCCTCAGCGGAGAGCTTACCGTCAACGAATCTCTGGTCACCGGCGAATCCGACGAAATCAAAAAGAAGTCCGGGGACGCGCTTCTCTCGGGAAGCTTCGTGGTTTCCGGTCAGGCAAAGGCAAGGCTCGACAAGGTGGGCGATGATTCCTTTGCCGCCCAGCTGTCCCGGGATGCCAAGAAGATCAAGAAAAAGCAGCAGCCCGGCATGATGAAGTCCCTGACCCGGCTGATTCAGGTCATTGGCATTATCATCATTCCCTTTGCGGCGCTGATGTTCTGGAATCAGTATAAGGTTCTGGGCCTGCCGGAAAAGGTCAGCGTGGAAAACACAGCAGCATCCATCATCGGCATGATTCCCGAGGGCCTGTATCTGCTCACCAGTGTGGCCCTGGCAGCCAGCACCGTTCGACTGGCCCGGAAGGACACCCTGGTTCACGACATGAAGTGTATTGAGACCCTGGCCCGGGTGGATGTGCTGTGCGTGGACAAAACCGGCACCATTACCCAGCCGGAGATGAAAGTCTCTCAGATTCTGACCCTGCCCGGGGAGACAGAATCGGAAGTGGAGCGCAGGGTCAAAGACTTTGCCGCCAACATGAACGCGGACAACGAGACCATGAAGGCTCTAAAGGCGCATTTTGAAGACCCCAGACCGGAGACCAAAGCGGTTCGGGTTCGGGGATTCTCCTCTGCAACCAAGTACAGCGCCGTGGATTTGGGGAAGCAGGGTGCCTATCTTCTGGGTGCCCCGGAAATGCTGCTGTCAGAGAGTACGGAGGACCTGCGGCAGCTGATCGAAGAACACTCCGACCAGGGCGAACGGGTGCTTCTCTTTGCCTCTTATGAGTTTGAAGACGAGAAAGAGGATATTTTTGAAAAAGGGAACCTGGG
Source organism: Oscillospiraceae bacterium (assembly GCA_020025615.1). Classification (GTDB taxonomy): domain Bacteria; phylum Bacillota; class Clostridia; order Oscillospirales; family Oscillospiraceae; genus Faecousia. The sequence continues at coordinate 13,444 of JAHHRT010000012.1, forward strand.
CCAGGTGGTGATTCCCATGGCTCTGGTGATTTTCTCCAATGCCATCCGGCCCCAGGCGAAGGAGACCTTTGCCTTCTTTAAGGACCAGGGTGTGAAAATCAAGGTCATTTCCGGCGACAATCCCAGAACCGCTGCCAAGGCAGCGGAGAAGGCCGGAATCCCGGATGCGGAAAAGTACGTGGATGCCACCACTCTGCGAACCCCTGAGGATATCAAAAAGGCTGCGGCAGCATACACGGTGTTCGGTCGTGTCACCCCGGAACAGAAGCGTCAGCTGGTGCGTGCCCTCAAAAAGCAGGGGCATACCGTTGCCATGACCGGCGACGGCGTCAACGACGTTCTGGCCCTCAAGGATGCGGATTGCAGCATTGCCATGGCTTCCGGCAGTGAAGCGGCCTCCAATGTGTCGGACCTGGTGCTGATGAACTCCGACTTTTCCGGTATGCCCCAGGTGGTGGCAGAGGGCCGCCGGGTCATCAACAACATTGAGCGGTCGGCGTCGCTGTTCCTGGTGAAGAATATCTTCTCCTTTGTGCTGTCCCTGATCAGCCTGATTTCCGTCTCTCTCTATCCGTTGAAGCCCGCCCAGATTTCTCTGGTGTCGGCGCTGATGATCGGTTTCCCGTCCTTTGTTCTGGCATTGGAGCCCAACGAGTCTCTGGTGAAGGGCAAGTTCCTGCGCAATGTGCTCTATCGGGCACTGCCTGCGGCCCTGTCCTCTGTGATTCTGGTGGAGTGGTCACTGCTGTTTACGGATGCGTTCCAGATTTCCCCGGAAATGGCTTCGACGGTGGGCTTCTTCCTCTACGCCTTTGTGGCTTATCTGATGCTGTACCGGGTGTGCCGGCCCATGAATGTGTGGCACGGAATCCTCTTTGGTGCCATGGGCGTGGGCTTTATCGGTGCTGTGATTCTGTTCCCCGGCTGGTTCCAGATTGCCCGCCTGGACTACCGCAGTGGGCTGATTCTCTCCCCGCTGCTGCTGCTCACCTTCCCGATGGACCGGGCGATCCACAAGGTCTTCGCCAAAATCGAGCAGTGGAAGTGCAAGGCCCAGCAATGGCTGGAGCCGTATTTCGGAAATCTCCGCCGTAAGGATTCTGAGATGTAATGGAAAACAGCTCCACGGATTTTGTGGAAACCTCCCCAAAGGGCAGGCAATCTGATATGGATTAAGTCACTGAAAGGGCTTGCTGTCTGCGCCATGCAGACGGCAGGCCCTTTCTTTTTGCCTGGATTTCGTCTGTTGCAGTGGCCCCGATATGCAGACGTTGTATCTGCCGTATGGAAAATACGGTCGGTTGTGCAAGCGGACAGAGCAGACCACCGCCCGGGCGCGGTCACAGGGGAAAAGTCCTTACTTGACAGAGAGGTTCCCGGCATGGTATACTGAAGAAAACAAAAAGATTGGAGCTGAAAGAATGTATAGGATTTCTTGCTAACAATTTGGGCAATTGCAGCCGAAAAAGCGACGGAAACGCCGCTGGCTTTGCTATGCCCGTTTGCAAGAAAGAATACATTCTTCTCGCTATGACAGTGTACCTATGCCCGGACCGGGATCGTATGCTTGCCCATTGGCTGTAAGAAGTGCTTTCTTGCAGCCAATTTTTATTTTTTGGAGGGCAAATCATTGTCATTGATTCAAGTATCGAATGTAACCTTTGCCTATGACGGCAGCTATGAAACCATTTTTGAAAACGTCAGCTTCCAGATCGACACCAACTGGAAGCTGGGATTTACCGGGCGGAACGGTCGGGGCAAGACCACCTTTTTGAATTTACTTCTGGGGAAGTACGAATACCAGGGACGTATATCGGCTTCTGTGGAATTCTCCTATTTTCCCTATGCGGTGAAGGACCCCAGCGCCTTTGCCATCGACACGGTGGAGGAGATCTACCCGGAGTATCCATATTGGCAGCTGCAGCGGGAAATGAACGCCTTGCAGCTCCGGGAAGAGGTGCTCTACCAGCCCTTTGAGACGCTGTCCAGCGGGGAGCAGACAAAGCTTATGCTGGCGGTGCTGTTCCTGAAGGAGCACAACTTCCTTCTCATCGATGAGCCGACCAATCATTTGGATTTGCAGGGCCGTGAGATCGTCAGCCGGTATCTCAGCAGTAAGAGCGGGTTTATCCTGGTATCCCATGACCGGGCATTTCTGGACCGCTGTGTGGACCATATTCTCTCCATCAACAAGACCAATATTGAAGTGCAGCGGGGGAATTTTTCCAGCTGGTACGAAAATAAGCAGCGGCAGGATGCCTTTGAGCAGACGGAGAACGAAAAGCGGAAGCAGGAAATCCGCCATTTGGAGGAGGCGGCCCGGCAGAAGGCACAGTGGGCCGATGCAGCCGAGCGCAGCAAGTTTGGCGTGGGCCCGGCAGATAAGCCTAAGAACTACCGCCCCTATCAGGGTCTCAAGGCCCAAAAGGGTATGGCTCGGGCAAAAGCCATTCAAAAGCGCCAGCAGGCGGCGATCGAAGAAAAGTCTAAGCTTCTCAAAAATGTGGAGCGCAGCGACGTGCTGAAAATTTTCCAGACACCCTTCCATACCCGGCAGCTGGTGGAGCTGAAGGATGTGTCGATTTCCTATGGGGAACGCCCCGTGTGCAGCGGAATCACCCTTGCCATTGCCCAGGGGGACCGCATTGCTTTGCAGGGGGCCAATGGTTCCGGGAAGTCCAGCATCCTCAAGCTGATTTGCGGCGAGGAAATTCCCCATACCGGCACCGTGCATCGGGGGAGCGGTCTGAAAATCTCCTATATCGCCCAGAATACTGCGGCACTTCGCGGCAGTCTCTCGGCGTTTGCCAAGGAAAACGGAATCGAACTCAGTCTGCTTCTTGCCATGCTGGCGAAGCTGGATGTTTCCAAGGCACAGGTGGAAAAGGACCTTTCCCTGCTCAGTGCGGGGCAGAAGAAAAAGGTGATGCTGGCAAAGTCCATTTGCCAACCGGCCCACCTTCATATCTGGGACGAACCCATGAACTATATTGACGTCATTTCCAGAATCCAGATTGAGGAGCTGCTGCTCCAATATCGGCCCACCATTCTGTTTGTGGAGCATGACAAGACATTTTGTGAGCATATCGCAACGAAAATTGTAAAGCTGTAACTTCCCAAAGGAAGGGCGGCTTTCCACGTCATTCAGAAATAACTGCCTGTAAAAGTTAAGAAATGCCCCCGGAATCGAGAAACTTCCCGATTCCGGGGGTATTTATCTTAGCACATTTCCTGAATGCACCGATCGTGCAGCAGAGCTTTTTTTACATGGATTTTACAATACTCCGATAACGAATTTGATGGTCCTGATTTAAGATAGACACGTAACCAAGAGAGTTATCTATATCAATTTGAGATTCAAAGGAGTATTGAAAATGAACAAGAAATTTTTTGCATTGGCACTGGCTGCAATGGTGGGCGCAGCCGCTCTGGCGGGATGTGCGGAAAAGACTTCCGGTACGGTTTCCACCGACGGTTCTACCTCCATGGAGAAGGTGATTGGAATTCTGGGAGAGGCCTTCCAGGAGAAGTACAGCGGAATCACCTTTACCTATAATCCCACCGGCTCCGGCTCCGGGATTCAGGCGGTTCAGGAAGGACGCTGTGACATTGGCCTTTCCAGCCGGGAGCTAAAGGACGAGGAAAAAGCCAGCGGCCTGGCGGAAACCGTTCTTGCCTATGACGGCATTGCCGTGATTGTCCATCCTGACAACCCGGTGGCAGATTTGAGCATTTCCCAGATCGCGGACATTTACACCGGAAAAATCACCAACTGGAAGGATGTAGGGGGAAATGACGGAGAAATTGTTCTGATTGGTCGGGAAGCCGGCAGCGGCACCCGGGATGGATTCGAGACCATTACCGGGACCACAGAGGCCTGCAAGTACCGCCAGGAGCTCACATCCACGGGAGACGTGATTACCACGGTTTCCGGCAATCCCAATGCCATCGGTTATGCCTCTACGGCAGCGGTGAAGGACAGTGTGAAGGCGCTGTCTGTGGACGGAGTGGCCCCCAGTGAGGAAACCGTGAAGAGCGGTGCGTATGTGGTGCAGCGGCCCTTTGTGCTGGTGACCAAAGACCAGGAAACGCTCTCCGAAGCGGCACAGAAATTCTTTGACTTCGCGTTCTCTGAGGATGCTGTGGACTTGATTTCCAGCGCAGGGGCCGTGGCGGCGCACTGACTTGCGGAATCTATCCCCGCAGACAGAAAGGAATTCAGGTATGAAACAGAAAAAACAGCTGTTAGAAACCGCAGTACATGGCGTGTTTCTCCTCCTGGGACTGATTACAGTGGGCTGTGTCCTGCTGATTACGGTATATTTGGTGCTGTCGGGCCTTCCGGCAATCCGTGAAATCGGAATCAAGGAATTCCTGCTGGGGGATACCTGGGCATCGACAGCGGCAGAACCCCAATTCGGTATTCTTCCCTTTATCCTCACCAGTGTTTACGGCACAGCCGGGGCAATCCTGCTGGGCGTTCCCGTGGGCTTTCTCACAGCGGTGTATCTTGCGAAAATGGCCTCAGCTGGGGTGAAAAATGCGGTATCTGCGGTGGTGAGCCTGATGGCGGGGATCCCCTCGGTGGTCTATGGCCTGGTGGGCATGATGGTTCTGGTTCCCGCAATCCGCAGGATCTTTCACGTTCCCGACGGGGCCAGCCTGCTGGCGGCAATCATTGTTCTGGCAATTATGATTCTGCCGTCCATTATCAATGTATCCATCACCGCCTTGGATGCGGTTCCCAAAGAGTACGAGGACGGCTCTCTGGCCCTGGGGGCAACGCCTGTGGAAACCTATTTCCGGGTGTCGGTCCCGGCGGCGAAAAGCGGGATTGCAGCGGCAGTGGTGCTGGGGGTGGGCCGTGCCATTGGCGAAGCCATGGCGGTGATGATGGTGTCCGGCAATGCCCCCAATATGCCGTCGCTGTTTCAAAGCGTCCGCTTTCTCACCACGGCAGTAGCCAGTGAAATGTCCTATTCCAGCGGACTCCAACAGCAGGCATTGCTTTCCATTGCCCTGGTGCTGTTCCTGTTCATTATGCTCATCAACGCAGCGCTGAATTTCTTTTTGAAGCGCAGAAGGGAGGAATAACATGGATACACATCGGATTTCGGGAAATCGAAAAGCCTATATCGGACTGATGAAGCTTCTCATGGTGCTGTCCGCCGGGCTGACCTGCACGCTGGTGCTGTTTCTGGCGGGATATGTGCTGATCAAGGGCGTTCCCAATATTACATGGGAGCTGTTATCCACCAAACCAAGCTATTTGTCCGGGCGGATTGGAATTCTGCCGGATATATTAAACACGTTGTATCTGATTATTGCGACTTTGGTGGTTGTCATTCCCCTGGGTGTGGGTGCAGCGGTTTATTTAACGGAGTACGCCCAGAATCAGCGGCTGGTGGCGGTGATTGAATATGCCGCAGAAACCCTGTCGGGGATTCCCTCGATTATCTACGGCCTGGTGGGAATGTTGTTTTTCTGTCAGTTTCTCAATATGCAGACCTCTCTGCTGGCAGGTGCCTTGACCCTGGTGATTATGAATCTGCCAACCATTATGCGCACCACCCAGGAGAGCCTCAAGACCGTGCCCCAGAGCTACCGGGAGGGCGCTTTCGGCCTGGGCGCGGGGAAGTGGCGGGTCATCCGAACCGTGGTGCTGCCGGGATGTGTGGACGGGGTGATCAGCGGATGTATTCTATCGGTAGGGCGCATTTTGGGAGAGTCCGCAGCGCTGCTGTTTACAGCGGGCTTTGCCCACGCGCTGAACGGATTTTTTGCGGGCCTGGGCAGTGCGGGCGCATCCCTCACGGTGGCCCTGTACGTGTATGCAAAGGAGCAGGGGGAGTTTGGCGTGGCATTTGCCATCGCGGCGATTTTAATGCTCCTGACCTTACTGATTAACCTGTTGGCAGCTTCGGTCGGCAGATATTATAAGAAAAGGAGAAGTCTATGAGTGATATCATTACAGTAAAGGACCTGAGCCTGTGGTATGGGAGCACCCAGGCCCTGCGCAGGATCCATCTGTCCATCCCGGAAAAGAGCATTACCGCTTTTATCGGCCCATCCGGCTGTGGAAAGTCCACCTTTCTCAAAACCCTGAATCGGATGAATGACTTAGTCCCCGGTGTGAAAGTCACGGGCCAGGTCTGCTACAAGGGACAGGACATCTTCGCACCGTCGGTGGATGTCAATGCCCTGCGCCGGGAGGTGGGGATGGTTTTTCAGAAGCCCAACCCGTTCCCCATGAGTATTTATGACAATGTTGCCTATGGCCCCAGAACCCATGGCATCACCGGGCGGATTCAGCTGGACGAGATCGTCGAGCGTGCCCTCCGGGATGCCGCCATTTGGGACGAGGTGAAGGACCGTCTGAAAAAGAGCGCATTGGGACTTTCCGGCGGACAGCAGCAAAGACTGTGCATTGCGCGGGCCTTGGCGGTGGAGCCGGAGGTGCTGCTGATGGATGAGCCAACCAGTGCGCTGGACCCGATTTCTACCTCAAAAATCGAAGAGCTTGCCACCCAGTTAAAGGAAAAGTACACGATTCTCATCGTGACCCACAATATGCAGCAGGCCGTCCGCATTTCGGACCAAACGGCGTTTTTCCTGCTGGGGGAGCTGGTGGAGTACGGAAATACGGAGCGGCTGTTTTCTCAGCCCAGTGACAAGCGGACAGAGGATTACATTACCGGGAGGTTTGGATAATGAGAAGTCGTTTTGACCAGCAGCTTTCTCTGCTCAACCAGCAGCTGACCACCATGGGTGCGTTGTGCGAAGAAGCCATTACTTTGGTTGCCAAAGCGTTGTCCGGGGGAGATAAGGAGACTCTGGAGAACATCGTTGCCCTGGACAGGGAAATCGACCAGATGGAGCGGGAGATTGAAGGCCGCTGCATGAAGCTGGTTTTACAGCAGCAGCCGGTGGCCCAGGATTTGCGCCAGATTTCTGCGGCTATGAAAATGATTACCGACATGGAGCGGATTGGAGACCAGGCAGAGGATATTGCGGAGATCATTCCCTTCCTGTCCGGGCACGCCCTTTCTGAGGATACCCCGATCCATGCAATGGCCAGGGGAGCCAGCAAAATGGTTACGGACAGCGTGGATGCCTACGTGAAGAAGGACCTGGAGCTGGCAGAAGCGGTGATTGCTTACGACGATATTGTGGATGACTGCTTCAACCAGGTGAAGCACAGTCTCATTGTGGAGATCGCGCAAAATCCGACGGAAGGGGAATATGCCCTGGATGTTCTGATGATCGCCAAATATTTTGAGCGGATCGGCGATCACGCCGTTAATATCGCCCAGTGGGTTCAGTTTGCCATTACCGGGCACCATGCGCAGACGGGGATGCTTGGTTAAACGGCACCCCTTTGCTGTCCCCGGACGTGGGGCGAAAAATAGCTTATGTTGAAAACAGCCAGACGACACAGTATAATAGATTCTATCATATTGTGCGAAGGAGCGCGATTTTATCATGTGGCTGCTTGCAGCAATTTTTTCCGCGGTCTTTGCGGGACTCACAGCAATTCTTGCAAAGTGCGGAATCAAGAACACCGATTCGGATGTGGCAACGGCAGTACGTACCTTTGTAGTGCTGCTGGTTTCCTGGGTCATGGTGTTTGTGGCGGACTCCACGATTACCGACATTACAGCAAAGTCTCTGCTTTTTTTGGTGCTGTCCGGCATTGCCACCGGTGCATCCTGGATTTGCTATTTCAAGGCGCTGTCCTTGGGAGACGTGAATAAGGTTGCCCCCATCGACAAATCCAGCACGGTGCTGTCGGTACTGCTTGCCATTGTCCTGTTTCAGGAAACCGAGCACCTGGCTGTGAAGCTCATTGGTACAGCGGCCCTTGCCGCAGGCATCTTTATGATGATTCAGAAGAAGGACAGCAGGGAAGTGCAGAAAAACAGTCAGTGGATGATTTATGCCGTCCTGTCTGCCGTATTTGCGGCTCTGACCTCGATTCTGGCGAAAATCGGAATCACCGGGGTGGAGTCCAATTTGGGCACCGCCATCCGCACCGGGGTCGTTCTGATCATGGCCTGGGGCATTGTCATCGGGAAGGGAAAGCTGGGACAGGTGAAAACCATCCACAAGCGGGAGCTGGTCTACATCATCCTGTCGGGCCTGGCCACCGGCGCCTCCTGGCTCTGCTACTATTACGCCATTCAGAACGGCGTGGTCAGTGTGGTGGTGCCCATTGATAAACTGAGCATTGTGGTGACCGTTCTCTTTTCTTATGTGGTATTCAAAGAGAAACTCAGCCCCAAAGCCTTTGCCGGGCTCTGCCTGATGGTTGCCGGAACCCTGGCAATGGCGATCTGGGCGTGAGACTTTACAAACCCATGATAACCAGCCAGCACCCTGCATCCGGCAGTGTAATCGGAGCATATCTCCGGAATCTCAGAGAAAAGGAGTGAAAATCTATGATATTTTGTGTGGAAGACGATCAGGCCATCCGGGATTTGATGCTGTACGCCCTGAATTCCGCTGGGTTTGAGGCAGTGGGCTTTCCCGGCGGCACCGAATTTTTTGAGCAGTTGAAGAAGGAGACGCCCCAGCTGATTATGCTGGACATTATGCTGCCCGGCGAGGATGGCATTACCATTTTGAAGCGTCTGCGCAGCAGTGGGGCAACTGCGGATATTCCCGTGATTATGGCGACTGCCAAAGGGACAGAGTACGACAAGGTCATTGGCCTGGATTTGGGGGCGGATGACTATCTCGCAAAGCCCTTTGGTATGATGGAAATGGTGTCTCGGGTGAAAGCGGTACTGCGCCGCACGGGTTCGAAGGAGACGGCAAAAATCCTGACGGTGGGGGACCTGACCTTAAATACCGGAGCGCACAGGGTTTTTGTGGATGGTCAGCCGGTACAGCTTACACTGAAGGAATACGAGCTGCTTCGGAAGTTTATGGAGAATCCGGGCCGGGTGTTTACCCGAGATCAGCTTCTGCAAGCGGTTTGGGGCACAGACTATCTGGGGGAGACCCGAACCGTCGATGTTCATATCGGAACCCTTCGGACAAAGCTGGGGCACTGCGGCGACTATATCGAGACGGTTCGCGGCGTTGGCTACCGCATGGAGTGCAGCCTATGACAAAACGAATCTTTCGGGCTATCTGGCTGGTGACCGTCAGCGTTTTCCTTGCGGCGGTGGTGCTGTTCATGGGGGTGCTCTATGACTATTTCACCGGGGTGCAGTATACACAGTTAAAAATGCAGGCCGCACTTGCAGCGCAAGGTGTTTCCCATGAGGGAATCCGTTATTTTGAAGACCTGGATTCCCAAAACGACCGAATCACGTGGATTGGCACAGACGGAACGGTGCTCTATGACAGCAAATCCGATTCTGCGGATATGGAGAACCATTTGCAGCGGGAGGAGGTTCGGGAAGCACTGGCGAACGGCGTGGGAGAGAGCGCAAGATATTCCAAAACCTTACTGGAACGCTCCCTTTACTGCGCCCAGCGTCTGGACGACGGAACGGTGATACGGATTTCTGTGGCCCAGAATTCGCTGCTTACCCTGCTTCTTGGCATGATGCAGCCTATTTGCGTCATCGCTGCCCTTGCGCTGGTGCTGTCTCTGATACTGGCATCCCGGCTGTCCAGGAAAATTGTCCAGCCACTCAACGAACTAAATCTGGATGCGCCCCTCAGCAACGATGGCTACGACGAGCTTTCGCCGCTTCTGCGCCGAATTCACGCACAGCAGAATCAGATTAAGCGGCAGAGTGAGGCCCTGATGCAAAAGCAGAAGGAGTTTGAGACCGTGACTATGGGGATGCGCGAGGGAATCGTTTTACTGGACAGCAACCGGATGATACTCAGTATGAATCCTGCGGCTCAGTGGCTGCTTCGTGCCGAAGAACCCTGTGTGGGAACGCCTATGCTGTCCGTAAATCGCAGTCTGGAGCTGCAAGAGCTGCTGGCGGAAGCCGACAGCGGGCAGCACGCAGAGAAGATCATGGAGCTTGCAGGGGGTATGTATCAGCTGGATGCCAGTCCCATTCTCACGGATGGTGCCGTATCTGGCATGGTGCTTCTGCTGCTGGACGTAACGGAAAAGGAAAAAGCCGAGCAGCAGCGCAGGGAATTTACGGCGAATGTTTCCCATGAGCTGAAAACACCCCTGCATACGATTTCCGGCTGTGCCGAGCTGATGAAGGACGGCCTGGTGAAGCAGGCGGACATTGGAAAATTCAGCAGCCAAATTTATACCCAGGCCCAGCGAATGATTCGGCTGGTGGAGGATATTCTGAAGCTTTCCCGTTTGGACGAGGGGGCAGGGGATATGAAGCGAGAGGCTGTGGATCTGTATGCCCTGGCAAAGGAAACCGTGGAAAGCCTTCTGCCGGTGGCGGAGGCTTCCCAGGTGCAGGTGACACTGGATGGAGAGTCGGCAGAGGTTTATGGAATTTCCCAGCTTCTGCAAGGGATGATTTACAATCTCTGCGATAACGGCATTAAGTATAACCGCCCCCAGGGCAGTGTGATGGTGTCTGTGAAAAAGGAAGCGGATGCGGTTTGCCTTACCGTTGCCGACACCGGAATCGGGATTCCCACAGAACATCAGGAGCGGATTTTTGAGCGGTTCTACCGCGTGGATAAGAGCCATTCCAAGGAGATCGGCGGCACAGGCCTGGGCCTGTCCATTGTTAAGCACACAGCCAGGCTCCACGGAGCTTCTATCGCTGTGCAAAGTGAGCCCGGCAAGGGCACGGTCATTACGGTGCGGTTCCCTGTAAACCACGAGACGAAATTGGAGATTGGCAGCATCCCTGACTGAGAAAGTGCGGTTTCTCTTTGAAAAAGGGTCCAAAGTCCTCTGTAAGTGAAAAAAACCGGCAGTCATCGGGGATGCTCCCCCGGTTGCTGCCGGTTTTTATTGGATAATAAGGGATCACAGCGCCTTTTCGGCGTTCTGAAGACATTTCGGCAAGGATAAGCAGGAAAATTTTCCAGTTTTGCTCGTTGTTTTACAGCTCTGTTTGTGTTACAATTCTGTGGCATTTCGGAAAGTGGAAAAGAGGAGCTTACTTTGAATCATCGTATTACCGTGGCTGGGCGGCAGTTTTCACTGCTTCAAATGACCTGGCCTGTGTTTATTGAACTTCTGCTGCAAATGCTGGTGGGCAATATCGACCAGATCATGCTCAGTCAGTATAACCACACCGCCGTGGCGGCGGTGGGCAATGCCAACCAGATTATGACTACGCTGATTTTGAGCTTCAATGTCATAAGCCTGGCGGCAACCATTATGCTCAGCCAGTATTTGGGTGCCCGGGAGACAAAGAAAGCGGAACAAATCTATACCCTGGCAGTGGGCTTGAATCTGGTAATCAGCCTTGTGCTGATGCTTGCGCTCCTGCTTGGCGCGGACCCGCTGCTGAGCCTGTTGAAGGTTCCCATGGAGGCCCGTGCAGAGGCCAAAAGCTACCTGATCATTACATCCCTGAGCCTGCCTTGTCAGGCGTTGATGCTCACCTTCGGAGCCTTTTTGCGTGCCCATGCCAAAATGCTGGTGATTATGTGCAGCACCGGCCTCATTAACCTCATCAATATTGTGGGCAATGCGGCGTTTATCTATGGAATCGGCCCGTTCCCGCGGTTGGGTGCTGCGGGTGCGGCGCTCTCTACCACCATTTGCCGCACGGCCGGAATGTTGCTGATGATGGCTGCCTTCTTCCGCACCATTCCCGGGGCACGGCTCAGCCTAAAGAATCTTCGTCCCTTCCCCAAGGATGTGTTCAAGCGGTTTTTGTGCATTGGGCTTCCCTCCGGCGGAGAGGGTCTGTCCTATAACCTGTCCCAGTCCGTCAGCTTGATTTTTGTCAATATCATGGGTACCTATGCAGTCACCACCCGGATGTACACCATGATGTTTGCCCAGATTTGCTATATGCTCATCAGCGCGGTGAGCCAGTCCGCCGCCATTATCATCGGCTACTGTGTGGGCGCCCATGACTTTGACCAGGCAGACCGCCAAAATTGGCGGGTGCTGAAATACTTTGCCCCCATCTCTCTGACGGTGGCGGTGCTGCTTGCTATTTTTGCCCGGCCCTTGTACGGGCTGTTCAGCAGTGATCCCCAGGTCATTGCCCTGGGACAGCGAGTGCTTTGGGTCGATGTGCTGTTGGAGATTGGACGGTGCTTCAACATTGTCCTGGTGCGGGATTTGCAGGCTGTGGGTGATGTGTCCTTCCCAGTGGTGATTGGCATTTGCAGCCAGTGGATCATCGGCGTGGGCGTGGCCTACCTTCTGGGGATCAGCTGGGGCCTTGGCCTGGTAGGTGTCTGGATTGCCTTTATGCTGGACGAAAATCTGCGGGCGGTCATCTTTGTGGTTCGTTGGAAAAAGGGCCGCTGGCGCAGCTTAAAAACCGTATAATGAAACAAGAGGGTGCTGTATTGCACCCTCTTTTTAGTATATTCTGGTTTTGGCGAAGCTTTAGCAGGCTATTTCTTGAATCAGCTTTTTTGCAGTCGTCCTTACTGTCAGAATAGGCGGTTACATAAAGCACAACATTCTCCACCCGGATGATTAGTAATCGGGTGCGG
>JAHHRT010000120.1 GCA_020025615.1 Oscillospiraceae bacterium
AGTGCCGCAGCCTGGAGGCTGACATTGCATTCCTGAAGCAGAAGCAGGACAACGGCGCTGACTACATCATGACTCAGCTGTGCTGGGATATGGATCAGTTCCGTTACTGGCTGGACGCTATCCGCGCTGCCGGCATCTGGATGCCCGTGGACGTGGGTATCATGCCTATCCTGGACCAGAAGGCTACCATCAACATGGCACTGAGCCGCAACGGCTGTGTCATGCCCAGAGCTCTCTGCGAGATCATCTCCAAGAACTGGATCTTCCCCGATCCCTTCTGTGCTGAGCCCTTCGACGCTAACGTTGAGGGTAAGAAGGCTTCCTTCCGCGAGGCTGGCATCGAGTACACCATCAACCAGATCGACGAGTACCGCGCCTGCGGCATCAACGGCATCCATCTGTACGCACTCAACAAGTACGACGATGTTGCCTACATTGCCAAGGAAGCCGGCCTGCTGGACCTGGTGTAAGGAAAGGGTTCTTGCTGAGGATTTCTTCGGCAAAGTATCTTAAAAGCATATCCGAGCCCTGCTGCCTCTCTGGGGCGGCAGGGCCAGATGTGAAATTTTCCAAAGGAGCAACAAATTTATGGCATTACCTCTCACCATTGCGGTCGCCGGTAAAGGCGGTGTCGGTAAGACCACAACCTGCGGCATGATTATCGACTATCTCTGCAAGAAGAAGAACGGTCCGGTTCTGGTTGTCGATGCCGACGCAAACTCCAACCTCAATGAGGTTCTGGGTGTGGAAGTGGAGACCAGTCTGGGTCAGATCCGCGAGGAGATGGCACAGGCAGAACTGAAGGGTACCATCCCTGCCGGCATGACCAAGGCGGACTATGCGGACTTTAAGTTCAATTCCGCCCTCATTGAGGACGACGATTTTGATATGCTGGTGATGGGTCGCACCCAGGGTAAGGGCTGCTACTGCTATGTCAATGGCGTACTCAAGTCCCAGGTCGACAAATACGCAAAGAACTATTCCTATATCGTTATGGACAACGAGGCAGGCATGGAACATATCGCAAGAGGCACGCTGCCCCATGTGGATATTATGCTGCTGATCTCTGACTGCTCCCGCCGGGGCATCCAGGCTGTGGCCCGGATCGCCGACATGGTTCAGGATATGAACCTGAATCCCGGTAAGATCGGTCTCATCGTCAACCGGGCTCCCAACGGACAGCTGGATGACGGTGTGAAGGAAGAGATTGAAAAGCACGGCCTCAGCCTGTTTGGCGTTCTGCCTCACGATGATGCGGTTTATCGCTGTGACTGCGCAGGAGACCCCTCCTCGAAGCTGCCTGAGACAGATCCTATGAAGCAGGAGCTGCACGGCATCATGCACACCATCGGTCTGTAACAATCTGAAGAAGGCCGGTGCGGACATCGGTCCCTGCGGAGATTTTTCCCGCAGAGGTCGATGCCTGCATCGGCCCCTGGGCGCAAGCCCAGCTCAATGTACGCATCCATTTTTTTATATACAACACAAGGGGGATAATAACTATGGCTTTCGTTCCTAAGACGCAGCCTTACAACGGCAAGATCAACGCCGTTACCCTGGGCACCGGCGATAAGGCAATCGTCATCGGTGGTCAGAATGTGCTGCCGTTCTACACTTTCGATGCACCCATCGAAAACGCACCCAAGGTCGGTATCGAAATCTCCGATGCTGCCAATGAATGGGTTTCCGCTGGCCTGAAGGAGTTCTACGCAGGCTGCACCACCATGGCTGACTATGCCAAGAAGGCAGAGACCATGCCCGGCGCTGACTTCCTGTGCCTGCACTTCGAGTCCGCTGATCCCAACGGTGCAAACCGTCCTACTGCTGACTGCGTTGCTGACGCTGTAGCAGTTGCTGAAGCTGTCACCATGCCCATCGTCATCATGGGCTGCAAGAACATCGAGAAGGACGGCGAGCTGTTCTCCAAGATTTCTGAGGCTCTGCAGGGCAAGAACATTCTGTGCCTGTCCGCAAGATCCGAGGACTACAAGACCGTCGGTGCTTCCGTCGCTCTGGCTTACGGCCAGAAGGTCGGCGCTGAGACTGCTGACGACATCAACCTGGCTAAGCAGCTGAACATCATGCTGAAGGGCCTGTCCATTGCTCCCGAGAGCATCATCATGAACGTCGGTACCGCTGCTGTCGGTTACGGCTACGAGTACGTTGCTTCCACTCTGGACCGCGTGCGCCTGGCTGCTCTGGCTCAGTCCGATGCTGACCTGCAGATGCCCATCATCGCTCCTGTCTCTCCTGACACCTGGGGCGTGAAGGAATCCACCGCTTCCGAAGACGACGAGCCCACCTGGGGCAGCGTAGAGGACCGTGCCGTTGACATGGAAGTCTCTACCGCAGCTGCTGACCTGGTCGGCGGTGCTGATGCTGTTATCATGCGTCATCCCACTGCTGTCGCCGCAATCAAGAAGTTCATCACCGAACTGGTCTAATCGGAAGGAGGATAAACCATCATGGCATTAAAAGGTCTTGACATCTTTAAGATGTCCCCTAAGAAAAACTGTAAGGAATGTGGCAGCCCCACATGTATGGCTTTCTGTATGAAGGTCGCACAGGGTGCTATTTCTATTGATAAGTGCCCGTACTTCTCCGAGGACGCTAAGGCAAGCCTCAACGAGGCTACCGCTCCCGCTATGAAGACCATTGCCTTCGGCAAGGACCACAAGCTGGGCGGCGAAACCGTTCTGTTCCGTCACGAGAAGACCCTGGTCAACAAGACCCTCTTCGCTGCTGCTGTGGGCACCAGCCTGAGCGCAGAAGAAGCAGACAAGAAGCTGGCTGACCTGCAGAAGGTCGACTACGAGCGTATCAGCGAGCGTATGTATGTTGAGTCCATCTTCGTGGCCAACACCCAGAACGACCCCGCTGTCTATGCTGCTCTGGTTGAGAAGGCTGCTGCTACCGGCCGTGCTCTGATCCTGGAGTGCTGGGATGTTGAGTGCGCTAAGGCTGCTCTGGCTGTCTGCAAGGATGCAAAGCCCATCCTGGACGGCGCAACTCCCGAGAACTGGGAGGCTATGAACGCTGTTGCTACCGAGGCTGGCGTTGTTCTGGGCGTTTACGCTGAGAACCTGTCCGACCTGTACGACACCGTTAAGAAGCTGGAAGCTGCCGGCAACAAGAACCTGGTTCTGGATGTCACCGGCAAGACCGCTAAGGAGACCCTGGCTAACGCTGTTCTGGTCCGCCGTACCGCTATCAAGGACGGTGACCGTTCCTTCGGTTATCCTTCCATCGTGAACGTGGCTCGTCTGGCAAAGGGCGACAAGCACCTGCAGACCGCTTACGCTTCCATGTTTGTTGAGAAGTACGCTTCCATCATCGTGATGGAGCAGATGGAGATGTCCCAGGCTCTGCCTCTGTACGGCCTGCGTCAGAACATCTTCACCGATCCTCAGAAGCCCATGAAGGTCGAGGCTAAGATCTACCCCCTGAACGGCGCTGACGAGAATGCACCCTGCTGCCTGACCGTTGACTTCGCTCTGACCTACTTCCTGGTCTCCGGCGAGCTGGAGCGTTCCAATGCTCCCATCAACCTGCTGATCACCGACGCTTCCGGTATGTCCGTTCTGACTGCCTGGGCTGCCGGTAAGTTCTCCGCTACCACCATCAAGAAGTTCTTCGAGGAGAACGACATTGAGAACAAGATCAAGAGCCGTACCCTGATCATCCCCGGCAAGGTTGCCGTTATGAAGGGTGAGATCCAGGAGAAGCTGCCCAACTGGAACGTTGTCGTTGGTCCTCTGGAGGCTGTTCAGCTGCCCAAGTACATCAAGGACAAGGAGTACGAGGCTGCTGCCGCTGCCGCTGCTGCTGAGAACGCTGCTAAGGCTGCTTCCACTGCTCAGACCGAGGTCAAGGAGCTGTCCTTCGACGAGCTGCTGGCTACCAAGGTTCCCGAGATCAAGATCGTTGACCTGGGTGTCAACTACAAGGGCCGCGATCCCGAGTCTCCCAAGTTCGTCACCATCGGCGAGCGTATCCACTGCATCGCTCCTTCTGTCCGCAAGGCTATGGACGAGCGTGATCCTGAGCCCATCCTGAAGCGTGCTGCTGAGCAGATCGCTGCCGGCGCTACTTACCTGGACGTCAACATCGGACCTGCTGAGAAGGACGGTCCCGAGCGTATGATGTGGGCTGTTAAGCTGCTGCAGGAGAACTTCAACAACGTGCCTCTGGCTCT
>JAHHRT010000121.1 GCA_020025615.1 Oscillospiraceae bacterium
TGACGGTGAGTATTTCCGGCTCGCCGTCGGTGATGAGTACAGTATTTTCATAGTGAGCTGCAAGCTTGCCGTCGGCAGTCACCGTTGTCCAGCCATCTTTCAGAACACGGACATCATAAGTGCCCTCGTTCACCATAGGCTCGATTGCGATGGTCATGCCGGGAATCAGCCGCGGCCCCCGGCCGGGATTTCCGAAATTCGGAACCTCCGGGTCCTCATGCAGCTGCCGTCCCACGCCGTGACCTACGAAAGAACGGACAACTGAAAAACCGTTAGACTCCACATACGTCTGGATGGCGTGGGAGATATCTTGCACACGATTCCCCTTCTTGACAAACTTGAGACCTTCAAAGAAGGACTGCTTTGTCACGTCAATGAGTCTCTGTGCTTCGGTGCTGATGGCACCGCAGGCATAGGTTGCTGCACAATCACCATGAAATCCCTTATAGTAAGCGCCTACATCGACGGACACGATGTCCCCTTCCTTCAGGATGTAGCCATCCGGAATTCCGTGGATAATCGTGCTGTTCACCGAAATACACGCACTTGCAGGAAAGCCGCCATAGTTCAGGAACGACGGTTTCGCGCCCTGACTTACGATATAATCGTAGACGGCCTGGTCTATCGCTTTTGTCGAAATGCCAGGTCTTACCAATTCCCCTGCTAACGCACGGGCTGCCGCGGTAATTTTACAGGCCTGACGCATCGACTCCAGTTCATGCTCATTTTTGACTGTGATCATACCCGAGCCTCAATGGCCTTGAGAATATCCTTGTTGGCATCCTCAATAGCCTGACTTCCGTTGACCAGGCGCAGTCTGCCGAGCTTGCCGTAGAAGTCCTTGAGGACCTCAGTGGAAGCATGGTAGACCTGCAGGCGCTTACGCACCGTCTCGGGAGCATCGTCCTTACGGATCATCAGCTCACCGCCGCACAGGTCACAGATGCCTTCTGCTTTGGGAGGATTGGCGACAATGTGGTAGCTGGCGCCGCACTTGCTGCACACCCGCCGGCCGGTCATACGGCCTTCAATAGCACTGTCCTCAACCTCAATAGAAATAACATGGTCGATCTTAACGCCACGTGCTTCCAGAGCTTCAGCCTGGGCCAGGGTGCGAGGCACCCCGTCCAGAATAAAGCCGTTTGCGCAGTCGGGCTGTGCAACACGCTCGGCGACGATATCAAGAATGAGCTCGTCGGGAACGAGAGCACCCTCGTCCATGTACTGTTTAACCTGCTTGCCCAGGTCAGTGCCGTTTGCAATGGCCTCGCGAAGCATATTGCCGGTGGAAATGGAGGGAATGTTCAGCTGCTTCGTGAGAAGCTCAGCCTGGGTTCCCTTGCCTGCACCGGGTGCACCTAACAGAATCAGATTCATCTGCGCAGCCTCCTAACTTAATCCAGGAAGCCTTTGTAATGCCGCATGAGCATCTGAGCCTCCAGAGCCTTCACAGTCTCGAGGGCAACGCCCACGATAATGATGACGGAGGTACCACCGATGGCCAGGTTGCGGACACCCTCCATGAGGTTGCCAGCAATGATGGGCAGCAGTGCGACGATACTCAGATAGACAGCACCAAAGACGACGATCTTGTTGATGACCTTCTGAATGAACTCAGCGGTGGGCTTACCGGGGCGGAAGCCGGGGATGAAGCCACCGTTCTTCTTCAGGTTGTTGGAAATCTCCACGGGATCGTACTGGATGGTGGAGTAGAACCAGCTGAAGAAGAAGATCATAAGGAAGTACACAACTGCATAAGTCCAGCTAGTGGAGCTCCAAACGTGGGTGTACCACCAACCGCTGGTCCGGCCGGTGAAGGCACAGATGGTAGCAGGCAGGGAGCAGATGGACTGTGCAAAGATGATGGGCATAACACCTGCCATGCTCACCTTGATGGGCAGGTTGGTGTTCTGACCGCCGTAAACCTTACGGCCGACAACGCGCTTTGCATACTGGATGGGAATCCGGCGCTCAGCGTCGTTGATAAAGATGATGAAGAGAACCAGTGCAGCCACACCAACCAGAACCACCAGGATCTGCCACCATGCCATATGGAACAGCACGTTGACCATACCGGGGATGCCGGAGATGATATTGGCAAACAGGATCATGGAGATACCGTTGCCGATACCGAACTCAGTGATCTGCTCGCCCAGCCACATGACCAGAGCAGAACCGGCGGTGAAGGTCAGCACGATAACCAGACCGGGCAGGAAGCCCTTATGGGTTACGATGCTGAGGCCGTAGGAGGACTCATAGTTGGTGAGCATCATGTAGTATGCCCAGCCCATGAGAAGGCCAAGACCCACGGTGGTGTACCGGGTGATCATGGCGATCTTCTTCTGGCCCTCCTCGCCGCCCTCCTTTGCCATCCGCTCAAGAGAAGGAATGGCAATGGTCAGCAGCTGGATGATAATGGATGCATTGATATAGGGCTGAATACTCAGTGCAAATACGGTTGCCTTGGAGAAGGCGGAACCGGACATTGCATTGTACAGACCCAGGATGGTAGTGGAAAGAACGCTGTCGAAGTAGCTTGCCAGTGTGGCAGTATCGATATAAGGTACAGGAATTACATTACCTACACGATAAATCAGAAGAATGAACATGGTAAAAATCAGCTTTTTACGCAGTTCAGGGATCTTCCAAGCATTCCGAAGTGTCTGTAACACTTACACCACCTCGGCCTTTCCACCCGCCTGCTCGATCTTTTCCTTAGCAGACTCAGAAAAAGCCGCAGCCTTTACAGTAATCTTCTTGGTGAGAGTGCCGTTTGCCAGCACCTTCAGGCCGTAGGGGCAGTTGGAGATGATGCCAGCCTCGATGAGAGCTGCAGCATCCACAACGGCACCGTCTTCGAAGCCGTTGAAAGCAGTGAGGTTCACAGCAGTCAGGGGCTTAGCGAAGATGTTGTTGAAACCACGCTTGGGGATACGGCGTGCCAGAGGCATCTGACCGCCTTCAAAACCCACGCGGACCTTGCCGCCGGAGCGAGCCTTCTGGCCCTTGTGACCACGACCGCCGGTCTTGCCGTTGCCGGAACCAGCACCGCGGCCCTTGCGCTTGCCCACCTGGGTGGAGCCTGCGACAGGAGAGAGTTCATGGAGCTTCATATTCAATCTCCTCCTTATTCAACTTCAGTGACCTGCAGCATGAAGCCGATCTTTGCGATCTTGCCGCGGGTCTGGGTGTTGTCCGGCTGGATAGTGACCTGGCCGATCTTACGAAGACCCAGGGACTGAGCAGTAGCGATCTGCTTTTCCAGACGGCCGTTCAGGCTCTTAACAAGCTTAATTTTCAGGTTTGCCATGTTAATTGCCCTCCTTAACCAACGATTTCTTCTACGCTCTTACCACGGATAGCAGCAACCTGCTCGGGGGAACGCAGGGAAGTCAGGCCAACCATAGTAGCCTTGACGATGTTCTGGGGATTGTTGGAACGCAGGCACTTAGCGCAGATGTTCCGAATACCAACAGCCTCCATCACAGCACGGACAGCGCCGCCAGCGATAACGCCGGTGCCTTCGGGAGCACGTCTCAGCAGGACGGTGCCAGCACCGAAGATGCCAGTGATGTCGTGAGGAATGGTACCGTTGTCCAGGGAAACCTTGACCATGTGCTTCTTGGCATCAGCGATGCCCTTGATGATAGCCTCGGAAACCTCGGCAGCCTTGCCCAGGCCGTAGCCCACAGTGCCGTTGCCGTCGCCGACAACAACCAGAGCGGAGAACTTCATGACACGGCCGCCCTTAACGGTCTTGCTGACACGGTTCAGGTAAACGACCTTCTCAATGAGCTCAGGAGCTTCATTGTTAGGAGTCTTATTATAAGCCATTTTTCTTCCTCCTCTACACTTAGAACTTGAGGCCGCTCTCGCGAGCACCCTCAGCCAGAGCTGCAACACGGCCGTGATAGATATAGCCGCTGCGGTCGAAGACGATCTCTTCGATGCCCTTAGCCTTGGCACGCTCTGCCAGGGTTGCGCCAACCTTCTTAGCTGCTTCGCAGTTACCGGTAGCGCCCTCAAATTCCTTCTCCAGCGTATTGGCGGAAACCAGGGTCACGCCGTTGACGTCGTCGATCAGCTGAGCGTAGATGTTTGCATTGCTGCGGAACACGTTCAGACGGGGACGCTCGGGAGTGCCGGAGATCTTGCCACGAACACGGACATGCCGCTTCAGGCGCATTGC
>JAHHRT010000122.1 GCA_020025615.1 Oscillospiraceae bacterium
GGGCGGACAAGTCCGCCCATGGGTTTTAGGATTCATAGAATCGGTCGATGGATGCAACCAGTCGGTCCAGCGCATCCTTCACCGGGGTGTTTTGCAGCTGCGCACCGGCTGTTGCCGCATTGCCGCCGCCTCCCAGAGGCTCCAGGATCATCTGCACATTGGCAGAGCCGATGCTTCTGGCAGAAATAATGGTCTGATCTCCATCGGGATACAGCACAAAGGAGGCCGTAATTCCGGAGATATTGAGGATTTCATCTGCTGCCTGGGCCGCCAGCACCCGGTTGGTGGTGGTGGGAAGGGCAGCAACGGCGATTTCCTGGCGATAGAGCCGGGCGGCCTTGATGATCTGATACTTTTCCATGGTGTCCTGGAAGTCATTTTGCAGAAGCATCTTGACATCCACAGGGTCCGCGCCCAGACGGCGCAGAACCGCTGCCGCCTCAAAGGTACGCTCGCCGGTACGAACATTAAAGTTCTTGGTATCCATACAGATACCGGCAAGCAGAGACTTGGCCTCGATGGGCAGCACATCCTGCTTTTCCACCGCATAGGTGAGAAGCTCCGTGGTCAGCTCCGATGCAGAGCTTGCATAGGGCTCGTGGAGATTGACCACAACAGGGCTGATATAATCCGCGGCCCGGCGATGATGGTCCACAATACAAATCTTGGAAATAGCCTCCAGCAGGGGCTTGTACTCCACCTGGTCCGGACGGTTGGTATCCACCACTACCAGGATACTGTGATTATCGCACATGAGAAGGGCTTCCTGACCGGAGATAAAAACATCCTGATACTCAGGCACCTTGACAATCTCTTCCACCAGCCGCTTTGCGGCGTTGTTATCCCGGTCCAGGACAATCTTAAACTTCTTGCCCTTCTTCCGGCAAAGGCAGCCGATACCCATAGCTGCACCCACAGCATCCAGGTCCGCATTGCGGTGACCCATAATGAACACGTGGCTGCTCTGACCGATGAGCTCCATCAGAGAGTTGGCTGTAACCCGGGAACGAACCTTCGAGCTGTAATCGGCTTCCCGGTTCTTGCCGCCATAGAAGCTGAAATTGAACCGGTCCTTGATGACAGCCTGGTCACCGCCGCGGCTCAGAGCCATTTCCAGAGAAAGGGCTGCAAAGTCGTAGTTTTCCTCGAAGTTCTCTCCGTCCACGCCCAGGCCAAGGGAAATGGACGCAGGGAGTCCGGCGGGATTCACAATGGCATGAATATCTTCCAGCAGGGAGAACTTATCCTCCGTTGCCCGGCGCAGGTCCCGCTTTTCAAAGATGAACAGGAAACGGTTGCGTTCCATCCGACGATAGAGGCCGTGGTAATCCTCGGTCCACTTGGTGATGGTATCGTTGAGGCGGGCATTGAGGGTGGAAATGCCGCTCTCCGTAAGGTTCTTGGTCAATTCCTCATAGTTATCGATCAGGATAATGGCGACCACAGGGCGGGAGCGGATATATTCATCCCGGACCCGATAAAGCTCGGTAAGGTCGCTGAAATAGAGAACGCCCAGCATAGTGCCTCGGGTATCCTCCGCACGAATGGAGGTGCCGTAAACCCGGAAGATCCGCCCGCCCACCGTAATATTCTGAGGGCACTGGGTTTTGCCGATTGCCAGCCAGTCGGTGGTCATGCCGGGAATCACATCGTTGATCTCCCGCTCCACCATATCCCCGGCAATGCCGGTCATGGCTTCAAACTTGGCGTTGCTCCAAACGATTCCGTTGTCACCCAGACGAACCAGCACCGCAGGGAAAGGACTGTCACCCTGACCCATGGATTCCAGCGTGTTTGGTGCACTCTGAAGATATTTGACCAGCTGCCGATCTCTGCGCTTCTTATTGACCTTGTGGATCAGCAGCACCACCAGGGTCACCACAGATTCTCCGGCTGCCAGCCAGTACTCCCCTGCCAGCAGGGATGCTCCGCAGAAGATCGCAAGCAAAATAAAGTAAGCGCCACGGCTGGGCCGCAGTAGTTTTTGAAATTTTTTATTCAACGTCTCCGCCTCCTCAATGGCACAGGAACCCATACTATCCGTATTATGTAGGATATTATAGCAAATTCCGTGGGAAGGTGCAACTGCAATTATTCAGAAAAGCTTCCCAAAAAAAGCTTCAAAAATCCCCTGTTAAAAATAATTGTATACATTTGACCGGGGATGTGCTATAATACAGTAGACTGTACCGGGAAGGGCAGACCCGGACATCCTTTGGCTGCGGCCTATGGCCCCATGCCGTAAATTTAAAATCATGCAGGCGTTTTCCAGCGGAGAGACGATTCAGGGTCAAACCAACGGATAGCGGTTGCCTGCTTTTTGTGTTCATTTTTTGAATTGGTCAAGGATTTTGACCCGGTTATGAAAAGGAGTATGATATAACATTGGCTGAAAAATTGAAAATTATCCCTTTGGGCGGATTGGACGAGATCGGTAAAAACATCACCGTTTTGGAATACGGAAAGGACATGATCGTCGTTGACTGCGGCGTGGGCTTCCCGGAAGAGGATATGTATGGCGTGGATCTGGTGATCCCTGACTTCTCCTATCTGGTTGCAAACCAGAAGAAGCTGCGTGGTATGTTCATTACCCACGGTCACGAGGACCATATCGGCTCCATCCCCTACTGTATGCGTCAGGTGAACTGTCCCATTCATGGCACCGCCATGACCAACGGCCTCATCAAGCTGAAGCTGGACGAGCATCACCTCACCGACAAGGTCAAGCTGGTGACCCACAAGCCCGGCGATGTGGTCAAGGCCGGCTGCTTCAGCGTGGAATTCATTCATGTGAACCACTCCATTGCGGACGCTGTGGCCTTTGCCATCAAGACCCCTGTGGGCACTGTGGTGATGACCGGCGACTTTAAGATCGACCCCACCGCCTCCGACGGCATGATGGATCTGGCCCGCCTGGGTCAGCTGGGCAAGGACGGTGTGCTGGCGCTGCTGGCTGATTCCACCAACATCGAGCGTCAGGGCTACACCCCCAGCGAGAACATCGTGGCTGAGAGCCTGGATCGGCAGTTCAAGGGCTGCGACCAGCGAATCATCGTCACCACCTTCGCATCCAATATGCACCGAATCCAGGCCGTTCTTTCCACCGCACAGCGTTACGGTCGGAAGGTGGCTGTCACCGGACGGAGCATGGAAAATATGCTGAAGGTCTCTCAGGAGCTGGGATACCTCAAGGTAAAGCCCGGCACCCTGGTGGATATTGCCGCCACCAAGAGCCTGCCGAAGAACAAGGTGGTCATCGTCTCCACCGGCTCTCAGGGCGAAAATATGTCCGCCCTGTACCGCATGGCTTTCTCCACCCACAAGCAGATCGATATCACCTCCGGGGATCGAATCATCATTTCCGCCTCTGCCATTCCCGGCAACGAGAAGGCAATCTCCCGGATTATCAACGAGCTCTACCGCAAGGGTGCAGATGTGGTCTACGAAAAGGCCCAGGGGCTCCATGTTTCCGGTCACGCCTGCCAGGAGGAGCTGAAAATCGTTCACGCCCTCTTAAAGCCCAAGTTCTTCCTGCCTGTCCACGGCGAGCAGCGGCATCTGCAGCTCCATGCAAAGCTGGCACAGTCCATGGGTATGAATCCCCGTCATGTGTTCATCGGCGAGCTGGGCTCTGTGTTTGAGCTCACCGCCCGCAGCTGCAAGCTCAACGGTGCGGTCACCGCCGGCAAGGTCTTTGTGGACGGCACCGGCGTTGGCGATGTGGGCAGTGTGGTGCTCCGGGATCGGAAGCATCTGGCCCAGGACGGCATGATCGTGGTCTGTGTGAACCTGTCCAGCCAGGACGGTGCTGTGCTCACCGGCCCCGATATTATCACCCGAGGCTTCGTCTATGTGAAGGAGTCCGAAGAACTGATGACCGAACTGCGGGAAGTGGCTATGGAGGCCATCGACCGCTGCCAGCGCAAGCGTGTGCGGGATTGGTCCGCTATCAAGTCCGCCATTAAGAACGACCTCAGCGGCTATCTCTATAAGACCACCAAGCGCAATCCCATGATTCTGCCCGTTATCATGGAAATCTAACATACAAGCCGCCCGCATTTCCTGCGGGCGGCTTTTTAGGAGAATCTATGCGTTATTATTTTGCCCCCATGGAGGGGCTGACTG
>JAHHRT010000123.1 GCA_020025615.1 Oscillospiraceae bacterium
AAAATTGACCAGGGAGCCCCAGCGAAGTCCCTGTTCTCAGTGCAATGGGGAAGTTACCCATCTGCGCTGCCAAAAAAACCTTTATTTTCCAAAGATCCCAAGATCTTGGAAAAAGGAGTTTCTGTCGCCAGGATTCCTGGGTTTTCGACAATGGCTCTGCGTTATGATAGTCCTATCCCCGTCGAAGGGTGGGGAGAAACCGAAAAGGGGAGAGGGGGAACAGGCGAAATATGGGGGAGATTGCTTGTGAAACGGAGCCGGGATGATCGTGCAGATTTCGGTGTTTTTTCAGGATGATTCATGTAAAAAGATATTTCCATCAGAAAAGTATCAAAAAATGTCAAAAAAAGCAGGAAAAATCCAGGAATTGTAGTTGTAAATTTTTCGAGAATGATGTATAATGCCATAGGTTATATTACCAGATCAAGGGGATTTGACATACATGTTTGAGAATCAGAAAATCAAAAAATACATTGTTCCCGGAAAGCGTGCTCACCTGGTGGGCATTGGCGGCGTATCCATGCGGCCTCTGGGCCTTGTCCTGAAGGGCATGGGCATTGAGGTTACAGGCTCGGATATGAGCGCTTCTGTCTCCACTGAGGAGCTGGTGGAGCATGGAATCCCGGTGGCCATCGGTCATCGGGCCGAGAATATCGAGGGTGCAGACTTCATCATTCGTACCGCAGCGGCCCACAATGACAATCCTGAGATTGCGGCTGCCCGTTCCGCAGGTATTCCTGTGTTTGAGCGGGCTCAGGCATGGGGCGAGATCATGAAGGCATATAAGAACGCAGTGTGCATTTCCGGCACTCACGGAAAGACCACCACCACCTCCATGATGACCCATATCCTGATGGAGGCCGGGATGGACCCCACGGTGATGATCGGCGGCTACCTGCCTCTGCTTCACGCAGGCCATCGGGTGGGCCACGGGGATACCATCGTACTCGAGAGCTGTGAGTACTGTGATTCTTTCCTGAATTTCTTCCCCACGCTGGCAGTGGTGCTGAACGTGGAGGCGGATCACCTGGACTACTTCAAGGACCTGGCAGACATTGAGGATTCCTTCCATCAGTTCGCAGAACTGGCGACCTCCGGGGTTGTTGCCAACGGCGACGATCCCCATACCATGGAAGCCATGCGGGGGGTTGACTGCCTTACCTTCGGTTTGGGAGAGGACAACCGAGTCCGGGCGGTGAATGTGGATTCTGACGGATGGAACTTTGATGTCATCTGTGACGGGGAGCTTTACTGCCATGTGGAGCTGGGCGTCTTCGGAAAACACAATGTGATGAATGCTTTGGCAGCGGCTGCATCCGCATGGAAGATGGGAATTCCCGGAGAGGCTGTTGTCCGGGGCCTGGCCTCCTTCCATGGCGCAGGCCGCCGGATGGAGCACAAGGGCACCTATCATGGGGCAGAGGTCTATGATGACTACGCCCATCATCCCGACGAGGTGGCTGCTACCATCGAGTCTATCCGCTCCCTGGGGGATCACCGGCTGGTACTGGCGTTCCAGCCCCACACCTACACCCGTACCAAGGCCCTCTTTGACGATTTCGTTCGGGAGCTCAAAAAGGCTGATGTGCTGGTGCTGGCAGAGATCTACGCAGCCAGAGAGCGCAACACCATCGGCATTTCCTCCAAGGACCTGGCGGATCAGATTCCCGGCAGCGTCTACTGTGAGACTTTGCCTGAGGTTACGGATTACCTTCGCAAGATCGTCAAGGAAGGCGATATTGTGCTCACCATGGGCGCAGGCGATATTTTCCGGGCAGGGGAGCACCTGCTGGAGGATGCGGATTAATCCTCCAAAACCAGGTGGTCCACGCCGGAGGCCTGAAACTCTGCCATATAATCTTCCATCCGTCCAATGATCTCGTCGTAATTTTCGTCGGTGATCTCAGGATAGGCCATGTCCCGGCGGGACAGCTCCTCTGCCAGAATTTCGTAGAATACGTTGTCCTCGTAGAAGGAGATTACTTCGTGGATTCCGCCTTCCATATAGGCGTTGGACGGGATGGTGATTCCGCCCACGGTCTGGGACAGGGCGGGGCTCAGAGCAAACAGCTTGCTTTGCAGAGCGTCATAGTCTGCGAAGCGGTCGCTGCCTCTGGTGGAGTTCAGAACCCAGTTGCCGATGTATACCATATCCAGAAGTCGGCGAAATTCTTTTGGCGTCAGTTCAATTTGCATAACGATTCCTCCCTTAGGGCGGGTCTGTATGACCCTGGGTGTTTACAGCTATTATACTGTAGTTCGGCAGATTTTGCATAGGAAATCTGTAAATTCCTGGCATCCGGGGGAACACAACGGCAGAGCTGCGCGTGCTCTTCCGAAATTAGAAAAAATGTGATAAATGAGGCGATATTGTGAAAAAGCTCAGCGTTTGTATCCTCTTCGGCGGTGTCAGCCCGGAGCATGAGGTGTCTCTTCGCTCTGCGGAGTCCGTGCTCAATAACATCGACCATGAGAAGTATCATGTCTTCCCTGTGGGCATCACCAAGGAGGGGGAATGGATTCTCTACGGCGGTAAGGACTATTCTCTGCTTCCCAGCGGTGCATGGAAGAACTTCCCCGGAAACCGTCGGGCGGCCATTTCTCCGGTTCGGGGCCAGGGCCTTCTGAGCTTCGAGGGTGACTGCGTGGTGTGGGAACGGATTGATGTGGTGTTCCCGGTGCTTCACGGCGAAAACGGCGAGGACGGTGCCATGCAGGGCCTGCTGAAGCTGGCTGGCATCCCCTATGTAGGTCCCCACGTAGCGGCATCTGCGGTAGCCATGGATAAGACCCTCACAAAGCTGGTGGCAGATCAGGCGAAGGTGACCCAGGCAGCCTGGCAGCTGGTGCGCAGCACGGAGCTTGAAACCCGCATGGATGCGGTGCTGGACAGTCTGGAGGACCGGTTTGATTATCCTATGTTCGTAAAGCCCGCAGGCACCGGCTCTTCCGTTGGTGTTTCCAAGGCCGTGGACCGGGAGGCTTTGCGCAAGGCCCTTACCGAAGCCGGTAAGTTCGACGAGAAGATCCTGGTGGAGGAGTTTATCCGGGGCCGGGAAATTGAAGTGGCTGTTATGGGCAACGAAAACCCCGTGGCTTCCGTCTGCGGCGAGATTGACTCCGGTGCGGACTTCTACGATTACGATGCCAAGTACATCACGGACACCTCTGTGGCTTACATCCCCGCCCGGATTCCCGAGGAAGTGGGAGAGCAGGTCCGGGAGGCAGCCGTTAAGATCTACAAGGCCATTGGCTGTCAGGGCCTGAGCCGGGTGGATTTCTTTGTGACCTATGAGGATAACCGGGTGGTCTTCAACGAGATCAACACCCTGCCCGGATTTACATCCATCTCGATGTACCCCAAGCTCTTTGCTGCCAGCGGGATTCCCTATTCCCAGCTGATTGATCAGCTGCTGAATCTGGCTCTGGAGGCAAAGGCATGAGTTTGGAGGTCGTTTTATCCATTCAGGGACGGCAGACCTATGCCGACCAGGAGCCGGATACCATCGAGCTGGTGACCGAGGGCACCATGGAGTTCCGGGACGGCGGCTGGGATGTTTCCTATGAAGAAAGCGCCCTCACGGGCCTGGAAGGGGTTACCACCACCTTTCGTGTGGAGCCCGGCAAGGTGACGCTTACCAGAAAGGGAGCGCTGAACTCTCAGATGGTCTTCCAGGAGGGCGTGGCCCACGACTCCCTGTATCAGATGGACTTCGGCGCGCTTATGCTCACGGTAAAGGCCACCCGAGTATTCTATGATATTGTGCCCGACGGCGGCACCATCGATCTCACTTATGACATCGACATTGAAAACTCTGCAGCCGGTGTGATTGACTATCACCTGGATATCAGAGCAAAATAAAACCAGGCCCCAGAGAAGAACGATGTTTCTC
>JAHHRT010000124.1 GCA_020025615.1 Oscillospiraceae bacterium
GGAATGGTCAAGACCATTCCCTACATTGGTGCAGTTGGGAATTAGCGTGCAGTGCATATTCGGAAAGACTGTATCAATCTGAAAGAGTGTTTTTCCCCTCTCAGTCTCGCTTCGCTCGCCAGCTCCCCCTGCGGGGGAGCCTTGGAACGGCGTGTGCTCTGCTGCCTGGTCTATTTTCGGTCCTACTCATCGCCCTCTCAGTCTGGCTCGTACCTCGCCAGCCAGCTCTCCCAGAGGGAGAGCCCTGGAACGGTGCACCCCCGGCAATCGCTGCCCCGTTCTGTTTCCTCCGCCTTGACTTTTCCTGTAGAGAATTTTATGATAAATAAAAACCGCGAAATGAGGTGCTGACCATGAAAACCATCGCTGTGATTGACGATGACGTGCCCATTGGGGACCTGCTGGAGGAGATTCTCACCCGGGAGGACTATGGGGTGCTCCGGGCCTATTCCGGCACCGAGGCCCTGTACCTTCTCTCTCAGCACAAACCTGACCTGGTGCTTTTAGACCTCATGCTGCCGGGGCTTTCCGGGGAGCAGGTGCTCCCCAAAATTCAGGGTATCCCGGTGATCGTCCTCAGTGCCAAGGCTGCTGTCCAGGATAAGGTGGATTTGCTTTTAAGCGGTGCCGCTGACTATATCACCAAGCCCTTTGATACCAAAGAGCTTCTGGCCCGAATCACCGTTCAGCTCCGCGGCTCTGCCCCCACAGGCCGCCGCCTGACCGTCGGAGATCTCGCCCTGGATTCCGACACCCTCACCGCCTGGGTGGGAGACAGCAAAACCCAGCTCACCCGCACGGAATCCGCCATTCTCCGGCTGCTGATGCAGAACCCGGAACAGGTCCTCTCCAAAGGCACTCTGCTGGACCGAATCAGCCTGGATACCCCGGACTGCACCGAGCGTTCCCTCAAGCAGCATATCTCCAATCTGCGAAAAAAGCTCCAGGAGATCAGCGGCAGGGACTACATCGAAACCGTCTGGGGCATTGGCTTTCGGCTCTGCAAATCTTGACGAATTCTTGACCATTTCCTTGACCGCTTTCTTGACCTTCTTCCTGTACGGTAAAGGCACGAAAGGAGGAGCTTTCCATGGAAACCATTTTCGAGGCCCAGAGCCTCACCAAGAAATACCGGGACTTTAAGGCCCTGGACGACTTCACCATGCACATCCCCAAGGGTTCTATCTATGGCTTTGTGGGACGGAACGGTGCCGGCAAAACCACCCTCATCCGGATTCTCTGCGGTCTGCAAGCCCCCACCCAGGGCACCTTCTCCCTCTATGGATGTGATTGCGGGAGCCGAGACATTACCGCCGCCCGGCGGCGCATGGGGGCTCTGGTGGAGACCCCCTCCATCTATCTCAACATGACCGCCGAGGAAAATCTGCGCATCCAGGCTGTGCGCCTGGGGCTTCCCTCGGACAAATTCATTCCCGAGTTGCTGGCCCAGGTGGGGCTGTCGCAAGTGGGGAAAAAGAAGGCCCGGCACTTCTCCCTGGGTATGCGCCAGCGTCTGGGCATTGCCGTGGCCCTGGTAGGCGACCCGGATTTTCTGGTGCTGGACGAGCCCATCACCGGCCTGGACCCCCAGGGCATCATCGACATCCGGGAGCTGATCCTCCTGCTCCACGAGGAGCGGCAGCTCACGGTTCTGATTTCCAGCCACATTCTGGGCGAGCTGTCCCGGCTTGCCACCCACTACGGCTTCATCGACCACGGGCACATGGTCAAGGAGGTCAGTGCCCAGGAGCTGGAAAACGCCTGCCGCAAGTGCACCCATGTGGAAGTCACAGACACCAAAATTCTGGCCCGGGTCCTGGATGCTGCCGGCGTGGAATTCAGCATTGAAAACCACCGCGAGGCCAACATCTTCCAGAAGCTCCCGGTTTCTCAGCTGGTTCTGGACCTGCACAAAGAGGGCTGTGATGTTCTCACCATGACCGAGCAGGACGAAACTCTGGAAAGCTACTACATGAATTTGGTAGGAGGGACAGAACAATGGGGAATCTGATTCGTGCTCAGTTTTACCGCTATCGCCGAAGCGGTCTGTTCTGGCTGTCAATGCTGGCCTGCCTGATCTTCGGCTATATCTGCGGTGAGGAAACGGCCTATGTATATCATTACTACGGCTATCAGCACGGGCGCTTCAATGCCCTGCTGTTCCTGCCTCTGTTTATCATTCTGGCTGTGTTTCTCTCCGCCGCCATCGGCAGAGAATACAGCGACGGCACCCTGCGCAATCAGGTCATCGCCGGAAGCACCCGCGCCTGCATTTTTGGCTCCCAGCTGCTGTGCAGCGTACTGGTGAGCCTGCTGTTCTCTGCGCTGTTTGTGGGCACCTTCCTGTATCGCGCCTGGGAGATTCCCCTGGCCTATCTGCCTGTCAGGGAAAAGCTCTCGGCCCTGGCAATCCTTCTATGCGTCAACTGCACCTTTGCGGTTCTGTTCACCGTAGGCAGTCTCTCCATTCCCTCCCGGGAGCTGGGACTCCTCTTCAACCTTTTTCTTCTGGGCTGTCTGGTCATCAGCTCCGGTGCCACCCTCGGCAGACTCAACCAGCTGGAAATGCTGCCGGACCCCTCCCCCAAGCAGGTAGAAATGACCTCGGAGGAGGTTGCCGCCTTCAAGGAAGGTTCCTTCCCCGGCTCCGTCGAAGGGCAAGGCGGCCCGGACGGTATCATGACCTATTACAAGTATGTAATGGACCCCCTCCGTCAGACCCCCAACCCCCGATATCTGCGGGGCGCACAGCGGAAAGCCGCCGAAATTTGGGTTTCCGTAGTTCCCTATGGGCAGATTTCCCAGACGGTTGCCCACCTCAACAATTTACTGACCGACGAGCAGAGCGCAAGCACGCCTGTCCTGCTCCCCTTCCCCGCCTACTGTCTGGGGCTGAGCGGCCTGGTAGCTCTGGCAGGGCTGGCGGTATTCCGCAAAAAGGAACTGCGATGATATGGAGCACATGATTGTATGGATTCTGTGCGGAGTCCTTTCCCTGGGGGTGCTGGTTCTGAGCATCCGTCTCATTCGACTGCGCCGGGGGCTGAAAAAGCTCTGCAAGGACTTTGGGACCGCCATTTCTGCGGACTCTGGAGTACCCATTGTCGTTTCCGCCGGGGATTCTCAACTGCGGGCCCTGGCGGCGGAGCTCAACGGGCAGCTAAAGCAGCTCCGGGAGGAGCGGCGGCGGTTTCAAAACGGGGACCGGGAATTAAACGACGCTGTCACCAACATCTCCCACGACCTGAGGACCCCCCTGACCGCTATCTGCGGCTATCTGGACCTTCTGGAGCAGGAAGAAAAAAGCGGCACCGTGGCCCGGTATCTGGCCCAGATTGAAAACCGCACCCAGGCCATGCGGAGCCTGACGGAAGAGCTGTTCCGCTACAGCGTCATCCGCTCCCAGGAGGCACTGCACCCGGAGCCGCTGGATTTGGTACGGGCCGTAGAAGACAGTCTGCTATCCTTCTATGCCGTTTTGGAGGCACGGGGCATCCGGCCCCAGCTGGACCTTCCCTCGGAGCCCGTTCTCCGCACCCTGGACAAGCAGGCCCTGGGCCGGATTCTCTCCAACATTCTCAGCAATGCGGTCAAGTACTCCGACGGCGACCTTTCCGTAGCCGTAACCCCGGAGGGGCAGATCACCTTTTCCAATTCGGCAAAGGCGCTTACCGCTGTAGAGCTAGGCCGTCTCTTCGACCGCTTTTACACAGTGGAGACAGGGCGGCGCTCCACAGGGCTGGGGCTGTCCATCGCAAAGCTGCTCACCCAGCGGATGTCCGGCACCCTCACCGCCGCCTACGATGCCCCTACCCTCACCCTCTG
>JAHHRT010000125.1 GCA_020025615.1 Oscillospiraceae bacterium
AAGCCCTGTTCTGTCAACTGTCCGCCCAAAAAATCGCCGGAGAATTTTACCGGGGATAGTTGATTTTTCCTGGTTTTTGCTTCATAATATAGGTAAGAATCTACATTCAATCGGGAGGGATCATCATGAGATATGACGGACACTTTGAATCCTGCGGTGCAGGCCGTATCCACTACTGCCGCTGGACCCCTGAGGGCCAGCCCAGAGCGGTGGTGCAGATCATCCATGGCATCGCTGAGTTTGCATCGCGCTACGACGACTTCGCCCGCTACCTCAACCGCCTGGGCTATCTGGTGGTGGCGGATGACCATATGGGCCACGGGAAAACCATGGGCCAGGACACCCCGGGCTACTTCACAGGCGGCTGGTTTTCCGCAGTGGCGGACAGCTATCAGCTGCTGGAGCAGACCCGCAAGGAACATCCGGACCTTCCCTATGTGCTTCTGGGCCACTCCATGGGCTCCTTTATGGCACGGACCATCCTGTGCAAGTACCCGGACAGCGGAATTTCTGCCGCCATTTTGTCCGGCACCGGCTGGCAGCCCAGAAAGGGCCTGCCTGTGATCCATGGGCTGTGCAAAGCCGAGTGCCGCCGGATCGGGGAGAAGACACCCAGCCCCGGCCTAGATAAGCTGATTTTCGGCGGCTACAATCGGCGGGTGGAGCATCCCAAAACCAAATTCGATTGGCTCACCCGGGACCAGAATGTGGTGGATGCCTATATTGCCCATCCCCGCTGCGGCTTCGTGGCTACGGCTGGCCTGATGCGGGACCTGATGGAAGGCCTTATGTATATTGAAGGGGAAGAGAACCTGGCGGCGATGAACAAGAAGCTGCCGGTGCTCTTCATCGCCGGCGGTGACGACCCCGTGGGCAGCTACGGCAAGGGCGTTCGGCGCACAGCCCAGGAATTCAAAAATGCCGGCATGGAGCAGGTGGACACCAAGATCTATCCCTTGGGCCGCCATGAGATTCTCAATGAGATCAACCGCCAGGAGGTCTATGAGGACGTGTCCCGGTGGATGGAAAAACAAATTTTTGAGAAAACCGAATAAGTCCGATTTATTGGACCAATGCTATGGTATCCTACAGTCAGAAACGAAAAGGAGTGGATGGCTGTGTATTCCATGCGGAGCGTTGGCGGACATATTCAGGTGTACGATCATCGAGGAAACTTCCTGTTTTCGGCGGATACCGAGCAGGAGGCCAGAGAGGAACTGAGAGAAAATGAGGAATTTGCGGCTTGATATCTGCTACGACGGCACTCGCTACCGGGGCTGGCAGCGGCAGCCTGGGGTAGAGAACACCATCCAGGGAAAGCTGGAAACGGCGCTGAGCCGAATTTTAGAGGAACCCATTGAGATTTACGGCAGCGGACGCACCGATGCCGGCGTCCATGCCCTGCATCAGGTGGCGAGCTTCCACTGCGAAAGCACCATGCCCGCCGAGGAGCTGCTGGCCCAGCTGCGGCACTACCTCCCGGATGACATTGGCATCCTGGACTGCAAGGACGCAAGCCCCCGGTTCCACGCAAGATATAACGCCATTCGCAAGACCTACCGCTACCGAATCTGGAACAGCGCGGAGCCCTGCGTCTTTGAGCGGCGGTTTGTCACCGTGGTAGAGGAGGAGCTGGATATCCCGGCGATGCAGGCGGCAGCCCGGCATTTCCTGGGTACCCACGATTTTTCCTCCTTCTGCAACCATAAGAGCAGTAAAAAGTCGGGAAACCGTCAGATCCATGCCCTGAATGTTACCCAAGAGGGGAACTATCTGGATATTACCGTGACGGGAAACGGCTTTTTGAGAAACATGGTGCGCATCATTGCGGGCACGCTGCTGGAAGTGGGCCAGGGGAAGCGGGACCCGGATTCCATCCCGGAGCTGTTTGAGGGCGTCCGGGCAGAGGCTGGCTTTTTGGCCCCGGCCCAGGGTCTGTCCCTGGTGGAGGTAGACTATTGAATATTCAGATTTTCGGAAAGAGCAAATGCTTCGACACCAAGAAGGCGGAGCGGTATTTTAAGGAGCGGCGGATTCCCTTTCAGTCCATCGACTTAAAGCGGTATGGAATGTCCAACCGGGAGTTTGACAGCGTGCTTCGGGCGGTGGGCGGCATTGATAACCTCATCGACTGGGAAGGCAAGTCCCCGGAAATCACTCTGATGAAGTACATGGAGGACAAGACCGCCAAGGAAGACAAGGTTTTTGACGAGCCCACCTTGATGAAAACCCCGGTGGTGCGAAACGGCAGGGAAGCCACAGTGGGTTACTGCCCGGAAATCTGGGAAACCTGGAAATAATGCACAGTATACAGACATTTGTCCTCACATAAAGTGCAGATTTTCCCCGGAATAGACCATCACAGCTTTGAGAGAATACACAGAAAAAAGGCAGCTTCTTTCTAAGAAGCTGCCTTTTTGCAATTTTTAATGCTTTTTTAAGGAAAATAGTTCTTGCCACCGGGGGCCGGAAGTGGTATCCTATGAATAATCTATTTTTGAGAGATTCCGGCGAAGAACCGCCGAGAGGAGGATTCACCATGCAGATTTCCATCAACGCCAACCGCTGTGAGCCGTCGCCTATGCGAAAATTTCACCCCCTGGCGGTGGCGGCGGAGCACCGGGGAAAGCACATCTACCACCTGAACATCGGTCAGCCGGACCTGGCGACCCCTGAGGCCTACTACGATGCCATTCGGAAGTTTGACGAGCGGACCCTCAGCTATGCGGCGTCCCCCGGTATGCCGGAGCTGATCGGTGCCATTCAGGGCTACTATGGGAGACTGGGTGTGGATTTGGACCCCAGCGACATTCTGGTGACCACAGGCGGCAGTGAAGCACTGCTTCTGACCTGCCTGAGTATTCTGGACCCCTACACCGAGGTGATTATCCCGGAGCCCTACTATCCCAACTACACCACCTTTGTCCATGCGGCAGGCGGTGTCATCCGGGCTCTGCCCACCAATCCCTGGGAGGGCTACCGCTATGCCCAGCGGGAGCGGATCGAAAGCCTGATTACCAAGAACACCCGGGCCATTCTGGTGACCAATCCGGGAAACCCCACCGGCGTGGTGCTCAGCGAAGCCGAAATGCGGATGATTGCAGACATTGCCAAGGCCCACGACCTGTTCCTGATTTGCGACGAGGTCTACCGGGAGTTCTGCTACGATGACAAGTTCGGCGTGCCCACTATGGGCCGATTCCGGGATATTGACGACAATCTGGTGATTATTGACTCGGTATCCAAGCGGTTTTCTGCCTGCGGTGCCCGGGTGGGCTGTGTGGTCACCCGGAACAAGGAGCTGCAGCAGGCCCTGCTCAAATTCTGCCAGAGCCGTCTCAGCGTTGCCACCATCGACCAGGTGGGGGCAGCGGCCCTCTATCATGTGAACAGCGAATTTTTTGGCCAGTCCAAGCAGGAGTATCGCCGCCGCCGGGACACGGTGATTTCCCGTCTGCGTCAGATTCCCGGGGTTGTGGTGGAGGAGCCTATGGGCGCTTTCTATGTGATGGCAAGTCTGCCGGTAGACGACACCGACAAATTCCAGCGGTGGCTGCTGGAGGAATTCGAGGACAACGGGGACACGGTGATGTTTGCCCCCGGCGCGCCTTTCTACGAGACCCCGGGCAAGGGCATCAACGAGGTGCGGATTGCCTATGTGCTGAACCAGCCGGATTTGGAACGGGCGATGGAAGTACTGAAACGGGGCATTGCCCGGTATCAGAAGGAGGTCATGGGTATCGGGGCCGCAGAGCC
>JAHHRT010000126.1 GCA_020025615.1 Oscillospiraceae bacterium
CTGCGTCCCAAGGAGCCGGAAGGCGGCGTTGTACTGGGAAATATCTTTAATATGTAAAAAATATCGGGAGGAATCAGTCGATTCCTCCCGGTTATTTTTTATGGATTGGGTGTGTCCAGAAGATCCGCCAAGGTGATTCCCTCAAAAAAGTCATGGATCATGCCGTTGAGCTTGTCCCACATGGGCTTTGCCTGACAGCAGCCGTTGCGGGAACAGCCCTCGTCGCTTTCGGCGGTACAGCACACACCGTTTAAGTTCCCCTCGGTGAGTTCCAGAATACTGCCGATGGTGTATTCCTCAGGCCGCCGATTGAGACGGTAGCCGCCGCCTTTTCCGTGCAGGGCATCGACAAATCCGGCCTTTGACAGAGAGGTCATAATGGATTCCAGATACTTCTGGGAAATTCCCTCCTGCTGCACCACCTCTTTCAGAGGGGTGTAGGTGTCCTCCGGCTGCTGAGCCAGGCAGATCATTACCCGCAGGGCATAGCGCCCTCTGGTGGAAACAATCATGGCTTACTCGCAGTGAGCGCAGTGCTCACAGTCGGGGAACAGCTTCTTGTCGTAGGGAATGTTGTGGGAATCAAAGTAGTCCTGCAAAGCCTTCTTGATGGCTTCTTCCGCAAGAACAGAGCAGTGAAGCTTATGGGCGGGCAGACCGTCCAGTGCTTCGGCAACGGCCTTGTTGGTGAGCTCCATAGCCTCATAGATGGACTTGCCCTTAATCATCTC
Organism: Oscillospiraceae bacterium; assembly: GCA_020025615.1. Taxonomy (GTDB): domain Bacteria; phylum Bacillota; class Clostridia; order Oscillospirales; family Oscillospiraceae; genus Faecousia. The sequence goes on from JAHHRT010000126.1 coordinate 732, forward strand.
CGTTGCCATAGAGGAGGAGGCAATGGCAGAGCCGCAGCCGAAGGTTTCAAAGCTCACGTCCTCAATGATGTCGTTTTCAATTTTCAGATAGATTTTCATAATGTCGCCGCACTTCGCGTTGCCGACTTCGCCAACACCGTTGGCATCCTCCAAAACGCCCACGTTCCGGGGGTGCATGAAGTGGTCCATCACTTTTTCACTGTAAAGAGCCATAATCGTTATCTCCTTTTCTTTACCTGATTGTAATTACAGAATATACTGACGCTTGCCGGTCTGAAGGTCACGCCACACCGGAGACATACCGCGAAGGTATTCGACGACCTGGGGGACCTGCTCCAGAATATAGTCGATTTCCTCCTGGGTGTTGTACTCACTGAGGGACAGCCGCAGAGAGCCGTGGGCCACATCGTGCACTCGGCCGATGGCCAGAAGCACGTGGCTGGGGTCCAGACTGCCGGAGGTGCAGGCGGAGCCGGAAGAAGCGCTGATGCCCTTAAAGTCCAGCATGAGCAGCAGGCTTTCGCCCTCAATGCCTTCAAAGCAGAAGCTCACATTTCCGGGAAGCCGATGGACCGGGTCGCCGTTCAGGGCACTGTGGGGGATTTTGCTGAGGCCCTCAATGAGCCGATCCCGCAGGGCCGTGACCTTGGCGGCGTTCTCCTCCATGTGGGCACAGGCATCCTTCAGCGCGGCTGCCATGCCGCAGATGGCGGGAATATTCTCAGTACCGGCCCGCTTGCCGCGCTCCTGGGCGCCGCCCTCAATGAGGTTGGTCAGGAGAATACCCCGGCGGGCATAGAGAGCGCCCACGCCCTTGGGGCCGTGGAACTTATGACCGGAGAGACTCAGAAGATCGATGTTGTCGTCCTTGACATGGACGGGAATGTGACCGACGGCCTGAACAGCGTCCACATGGAAGAGAACGCCGGCCTCCCGGCAGATGGCACCGATCTCCCGAATGGGGAGAATGGAGCCGATCTCGTTGTTGGCGTACATGGTGGTTACCAGGCAGGTGTCTTCCCGCAGAGCGTCCTTTACCTGCTGAGCATCCACATTGTGGTTGTGGGTTACATCCAGGTAGGTGACGCTGTAGCCCTCTTTTTCAAGTTTTTCCAGAGTGTGGAGTACGGCATGGTGCTCAAAAGCGGTGGAGATAATGTGTTTTTTCCCTTTACGGGCGCCCAGCTTGGCGGCGGAGAGAATGGCCTGATTATCGGCTTCGCTGCCGCCGGAGGTGAAGTAGATTTCCCGGGGGTCTGCCCCCAGGCAGGCTGCTACATCTGCCCGCGCAGCTTCCAGCGCCTCCTTGGCCTTCTGGCCTGGGGTGTGGAGGGAAGAGGGGTTTCCGTAGATTTCTTCAAAGTAGGGGAGCATAGCCTGAATCGCCGTCTGACTCATCTTGGTGGTAGCGGCGTTATCAACATAAACTTGCATATATCAAATACCTCCTGTGGTATGAAAAGGACCTCCGGAAAGGTCCAACCTATTCATTACGTAGGTAATATAGCACGTTCTCCCTACCATGTCAATAGGTTAATTAGAGCTCTGTAAAATCTGCTCCAAAACCGCCGCAATCCGGGAAAGCCCATCTCTGTCTTTCTCGGTGAAGCGCCCGGTGTCAGGGCTGTCAATATCCAGAACGCCCCAGATTTTTCCGTCCCGATGGAGGGGAAGGACAATCTCTGCATTGGAGGCGCAGTCACAGGCGATGTGTCCCGGGAAGGCGTGAACGTCCGGCACCAGCTGGACACGGTCTTCCTGTACAGCAGTGCCGCAGACACCCCGGCCTACAGGGATGCGGATGCAGGCGGGTTTTCCCTGGAAAGGTCCCAGCACCAGGGCACCGTCCCGCATTTCGTAAAATCCCACCCAGTTGATGCCGGGCAGCTCCTGCCACAGAAGGGCAGAGGCGTTGGCCAGGTTTGCGGTTTCATAGGGGCAGTCCTGGCAGAGAGCCTCCAGCTGACGGGAAAGTAATTCGTAAGATTCCATAATTGATCTCCTCCTTTTTTTCTATATCCTACAGGAAATGTTCTCATCTTTCAAGGAAATTTTTGGACAGGAACCCACGGTATCCCATATCTTTCGACTTTTTCATCGTTTAGTCTGCGCTCCTTTCGGTCATATTAAATGCGGAAAGGAGGTAAAAACCATGAAGCGATTGATCACGACCATCACCCTTGGGGTGTTTTTACTTGCAGCCCTGCCGTTTCATGTCTTCGCCCAGCAAATGCTGGTGCCTGTAGGGAAAATCGTAGGGCTTCATCTTTCAGACGACACGGTGACTGTGGCGGCTTTTGACGAGGATTTAGGTACGGCAGCCCGGGAAGCGGGGCTCAAGGTTGGGGACCAGCTTTTAGAGGTAGAAGGGCAGAGCATCCACTGCGCAGAGGATGTGGGCCTTGCCCTGAATCGGGCGCCGGAGGATGTGACCCTTACCATTTCCCGGGACGGCAAGCGCCGGACCGTTCATATGATGCCCCAGATAACCCGCAACGGCCCAAAGCTGGGCGTCTATCTCCGTCAGGGCGTTTCTGGAATCGGAACCGTCACCTGGTATGATCCGGGAACCGGAACCTTTGGCTCTCTGGGCCATGGGGTCAGCTCCGGACGGGGAAGCCTGGTGGGATTGAAAGAGGGCAATATTTACGGGGCAGAGATAGCGGCGGTCGTTCGGGGAAAGTCCGGGGAGCCCGGTCTGCTAAAGGGAAATGCAGACAGCCGGCAGGTCATTGGCAGTCTGTACCGCAATACGCCTCAGGGTGTTTTTGGAAAAACCCAGCGCGGCTGGCAGGGAGAACCGCTGCCGGTGGCGGAATTTTCCGATGTTCACCCCGGCAAAGCGAAAATCCGCTCTACCGTTGCCGGACAGGAGCCCAGGGAATATTCTGTGGAGATCCTGAAAATTTATCCCAGAGAGCGGGAGAACTGCCGGAACTTCCTCCTGAAAGTGACGGATGAGGAACTGATTTCCAAAACTGGGGGAATTGTCCAGGGAATG
>JAHHRT010000127.1 GCA_020025615.1 Oscillospiraceae bacterium
GTTTATTTGGGGATGGTGATGGTGAGGACGATTTGGGTGTCGGTCTCCCGGCGTTCGGAGATTGCCGGAACCCCGGATAGTTGAATTTTTGCCAGAGATTGGGTGAGACTGTTGAGAAATGCCCCCACATTTGCTTTCTGCGGCCCCCTTGCCCGACCTGCCAGCAGAGAGGCAATGTACTTTTCCGCCCGGGCTACGCTCATGGACTGGCGGACCATCTCCTGAATGGCGGCGAGCTTGTCCTCTTCCGAGGGCAGCTTCAACAGCGCCCGCGCATGGCGTTCCGTGAGCCCCGATTCCCGCAGGGCATCCAAAACCCGGTCGCTGTGGCGCAGAAGCCGCAGCTTGTTGGCAACGGTGCTCTGACTCTTTCCCAGCAGCCGTGCCGCCTGCTCCTGCGACAGATCACACCGCTGCATCAGCCCCGCAATTCCCGCGGCCTCCTCTAAATAGTCCAGATCCTGCCGCTGAAGATTTTCAATCATAGCCGTGATTCCCGACTCCTGGGCGTCCATCTGCATAATGATACAGGGAATCTCGGGCAGTCCTGCCAGGAGCGCTGCCCGGAGCCGCCGCTCTCCTGCAATCAACTCATAGACGTTCCCCACCCGGCGGACAGACAGCGGCTGTAGAATCCCGTGTTGGCGGATGGATTCCGCCAGCTCCTCCAGAGCCTCCTGCCGGAATACCTTCCGGGGCTGGGCCGGGTTGGGACGAATGGAGCGGGCGGGCAGAAAGACGACCCTCCCGGTCTCCATATAGGTTTTCAGCTTCTGGCATTGCACTCCAATTCCTCCCTCGTGCGTTGTGATGTTATTGTACGCCGGGAAACTTGGGAAACTCCACGAATGGGGGGCCTGCCCAGGATATTTCCCAGGGAAAATTCCTGCAAAGAGAGATTCCCGGCGGTTGACTGTGCCCCGGGGGTTTGTTATAATGTTATACTGAAAAAATAAGCACATTTACTCTTTCGGAGGACTTTTAATATGAGAATGAGAAAAATGAAGAACCTGGACCCGAGAATGGAAAAGTGCGGGGAATACCGCATTTTTGAGCCGGAGACCAGAAAGGGCAGCTGGCGGGAGCTGAAGCCCGACTGCACCGCCCTGTGGGTAGAGGTCGGCTGCGGCAAGGGTAAGTTCACTGCTGAGACCGCTCAGGCCAATCCCGATGTGCTGCTCATCGCTGTGGAGCGCTGCCGGGAAGCCATGGTGGTAGCCATGGAGAAGGCCCAGGCAATGGGCCTCACCAATGTGTTCTATATCGATATGGACGTGGCAAACATTGAGGACATCTTCGCCCCCGAGGAAATCGACCGCCTGTTCATCAACTTCCCCGACCCCTGGCCCCGGAAGAAGAACGCAAAGCGCCGCCTGACCCATCGGGGCTTCCTGGATAAGTACTGCCGTGTGGTTCGTCCCGGCGGAGAAATCCACTATAAGACCGACAATGCCCCCCTCTTCGAGTTCAGCCTGGAGGAGTTTGCAGCCTGCGGTCTGGAAACCAAGAATGTGACCCGGGACCTCCATGCCAACGGCCCTGTGGGCATTATGACCGGATACGAGGAGAAGTTCTACGGCCTGGGCACCCCCATCAACCGCTGTGAAGTGGTCTGCAAGCCTTTTGTCCTCCCCCAGGAGGAGAAGAAGCCCCAGACGGAGGCAGAGGCATGACGGGCTACTACGGCGGAAGCTGTGATGTGGCGGTAATCGGCGCAGGCCACGCGGGCATTGAAGCAGCCCTGGCAGCTGCCCGGCTGGGGATGCATACCATCCTCTTCACCATCAATCTGGATGCAGTGGGCAATCTTCCCTGCAATCCTGCCATCGGCGGCACCGGAAAGGGCCACCTGGTCCGGGAGCTGGATGCCCTGGGCGGTGAAATGGGCCTGGCCGCAGACCACAGCTGTATCCAGTATCGGATGCTGAACCGGGGCAAGGGCCCGGCAGTCCATTCCCTCCGTGCCCAGGCGGATCGGCGGCAGTACCATGCGTATATGAAGCACGTTCTGGAGCTTCAGGAGAATCTGGAGCTGAAGCAGGCCCAGATTGTGGCGGTGCTTACGGAAAACGGCGCAGTTTCCGGGGTTCGGACCCAGCTGGGTGCGGAGTACACCGCCAAGGCGGTGGTCGTCGCCACCGGCACCTACCTGGACAGCACCGTGATTACCGGAGAGACCGTGATTCCCTCCGGCCCTGACGGGATGCACCCCAGTGTGGGCCTGGCAGATAACCTGCGGGAGCTGGGGCTTTCTCTGCGGCGGTTCAAAACCGGAACGCCCCCCAGAGTCAACCGTCGGAGCATTGATTTCTCCAAAATGGAGCTCCAGCCCGGGGACGAGACCGTGGAGCCCTTCTCCTTCCGCACGGAAGAGAAGGTGGAAAATTCCGCAGTCTGCTACCTCACCTATACCAATGAAAAGACCCATGAAATCATTCGGGCGAACCTCTACCGCAGCCCCATGTACGACGGAACCATTTCCGGCGTGGGCCCCCGGTACTGCCCCAGTATCGAGACTAAGATTGTTCGGTTTGCAGATAAGCCCCGCCATCAGCTGTTCATTGAGCCCTGCGGCCTGAACACCGAGGAAATGTACATCCAGGGTCTGTCCTCCAGCCTGCCTGAGGATGTGCAGATGGAGATGATGCGGACCATTCCCGGCCTGGAGCACGCCGAGATGATGCGTCCGGCATACGCCATTGAATATGAATGTGTGGACCCCACTCAGCTGCTGCCCACGCTGGAAACCAAGGTGGTCTCCGGCCTCTACGGTGCAGGCCAGTTTAACGGCACTTCCGGCTATGAGGAAGCGGCGGCCCAGGGCCTGGTGGCAGGTATCAACGCTGCACTGAAGCTCCAGGGGAAGGACCCGCTGATCCTCACCCGGGATACCAGCTATATCGGCACCCTTATTGACGATCTGGTGACCAAGGGCACGGAAGAGCCTTATCGGATTATGACCAGCCGGTCGGAGTATCGGCTGCTTCACCGCCAGGACAACGCCGACCAGCGGCTGACCGCCATCGGTGCGAAAATCGGCCTGGTGCCCCAGGAACGGCTGCACCAGGTGGAGGAAAAGTATGCGGCAGTACGCCGGGAAATCCAGCGGCTGGAAAGCAGCGGTGTGGCGGCAAATCCCGCCCTCAATGAAATGCTGACCGCCAAGGACAGCACTCCCGTTGCCAATTCTGCCCGGCTGGCAGACCTGCTCCGGCGGCCCAAGGTGAGCTATGAGGACATTGCTCCCTTCGATTCCAACCGCCCGGACCTGCCCCAGGCAGTCACCGAGAGCGTGGAAATTCAGATTAAATATGCAGGCTATTTGCAGCGGCAGCAGAAGCAGGTGGAGGAGTTTAAGCGGGAGGAATCCCGGCTGCTCCCCAAGGATATCGACTATCAGGCGATTTCCGGTCTGCGGCTGGAAGCCCAGCAGAAGCTGGGAGAGATCCGCCCGGTGTCCATCGGTCAGGCGGGCCGGATTTCCGGCGTCAGCCCTGCGGATATTGCGGTGCTGCTCATTTACCTGGAATCCCTGGAAGAAAAATAAAGGCCATACCGCAGGCAGGGCTTGCGGACGATCCTTCCACAGATAAAGCGGAAATTCCCTGGGAATCCCTGGGGAATTTCTGAAATTTGCGGTGATTTTATGG
>JAHHRT010000128.1 GCA_020025615.1 Oscillospiraceae bacterium
TTTTTGATGGATTTTGTTGTCCTCCGGGCTTTTTTGGGGCCGTTCATCAGACAGCTCAGATATAATACCATTTACGCCATCATTTGTCAAGTAAAACTTTCCCTTTTTTCGATATTTTTTGACATTTTATTCTTTTTTCACTCTTTCGTTCTCAATCCCTCTCGTTTTCCAGTGTTTTCCTAACTTTTATGGAATATAAAAATCAAATTCCCGCCAAGGTTTCACCTTAGCGGGAATTTCTGCTTACCAAATCTTATTTCAGTGTCTTGAGGAATGTCTCCATCCGGTCCATTCCTGTTTTCAGCATCTCTTCGCTATAGCAATAGGAGATTCTCAGATACCCCTCTGTGCCGAAGCAGCTGCCCGGTACAGCCGCCACCTTTCCCTCCCGAATCATTCGTGTACAGAAGGTGTCACTATCCAGGCCATACTGAGCGATCTTAGGGAACACATAGAACGCCCCCTCCGGCTCCGGAAAGTCCAGCCCCATCCCTCTCAGCCGCTGACAGACATACTCCCGCCGTTTGCGGTAGATCTCTACCATAGGCGCCGGGTCTGTTTCCAGCGCAGTAATGGCTGCCTCCTGGATAAAGGTTGGCACCGCAGTAATGGTAGCCGCGCTGAGAAGCAGCAGTCGGTCCATTACATATTCCGGGCACACCAGGTAACCGATTCGCCAGCCGGTCATCGCCCAGGGCTTGCTAAAGCTCTGGCACAGGATCAGCTGCTCCCGCAGCTGTTCATCTCGGCTGAGGTCCGGGCAGGGCCCATAGCTCAGTCGGTTATACACATTATCACAGACCACAAAGATCGGTTTTCCCAGCACCGCCTGCTTCACCGCCGCCAGGCTCTCCTCATTCAGGATCACCCCAGTGGGATTATTGGGAGAGTTCAGGACAATTGCCTTGGTTCTGGGGGTAATCACCGCCTCCAATGCTTCCCCGGTAATCTGGAAGCCGGTTTTGGTCAGGTCCAGCGGTACTGTCTTGCCTCCGGCAATGGTAACGATGGTCTCATACAAGCCGAACCCAGGGGTAGGCACAATCACCTCTTCCCCGGGATTCAGGATTCCGAAGAGAGCGGTATAGAGAGCCTGACAGGCGCCGATAGTGACCAGCACCTCTTCGGGAGTTGTTTTCCTGCCCCGCTCCGACTCGTACCGGGCGATGGCAGCGCGAAGGGCCGGGGTGCCCTGATTCATCGCATAGTGGGTTTCATTGCCGCGAAGCGCCGCTGCTGCCGCCTCTTTGATGGGCAGGGGCGTATCCAAATCCGGCTCCCCGATGGTCAGCATGGCGCAGTCCCCCACCTCTCGGGCCAGATTGGTATAGCTGCGGATAGCACTGCGGCGAAGGGGGGTGAGATTTTCATTCAGTGGAATCATTGAAAGCTCTCCGCCAGGCCTTCCATGAAGTCTGCGCCCTTCACCAGGACCTCTTCATTGAAGTTAAAGTCATCGGAGTGGAGCGCCGGCGTATCGCCCACGCCCAGGAAGAAGAACATACCCGGCAAGCTCCGCTGATACCAGGAGAAGTCCTCCGTGACCATGCTAGGCTTGTCCAGTTCAAAGAAGCCAACCGCCTTGCGGACCCGCTCATGGAGCCCCACCGGGTTCATGACTGCCGGGTATCCGTCATTCATATAAATGCAGACATTGCATCCGGTGCTCCGCTCAATCTCCTTGCCCACAGAAACGATTCCCGCCCGCAGGGTGTAGAAAACGTCATCCTGGAAGGCCCGCAGGCTTCCCTCGATGTGGGTATGGTCAGAAACCGCGTTGCACACCGTGCCGCTTTCAAACTTGCCGAATTTCAGGAGCCGGAACACCTTCTTCGGCAGTGCGCCTTCCATTGCCATGACCTTGCGGTAGAACTCCACGCCTGCCGCCAGGGCATCCACGCCCTCCTGGCTCTTGGCAATGTGGGCGGACTTGCCGTAAATATCCACCTTCACCTCGCAGGAGCGGGACATCATCTCATTGGCACGGCTGGCAATCACGCCCTCCGGCAGGCCGGGCCACAGGTGGATGCCGAAAATCGCCTCAATGCGGTACTTGCGGAAAATACCCGTAGCGCACAGGTCCTTGGCGCCGCCGGTGGTCTCCTCCGCAGGCTGGAACACCAGCAGTACATTGTGGGGCAGGGACTCCTTTTGATCCAGTCGACGTGCCAGCTCCAGAAGCATCGCCATATGGCCATCGTGACCGCAGGCGTGCATCCGTCCGGGGTGCTGGGAAGCATAGGGTGCCTTGGTGCGCTCCACCACAGGCAGAGCATCCGCATCACTGCGGAAAGCAATGCTGTCCTTGGCACCGAAATCGAACCAGGCGCACAGCGCACTGGGCATAGGGGAAAAAACCTGGCATTTCAGGTCCTTCAGGGCATTTTTGAGGTATGCCATTGTCTCAGGCAGGTCCCGATCCAGCTCCGGGATCTGGTGCAGGGCCCGACGGTCTTCAAATATTTGCATCTGCCTTCGCCTCCAATAAAATCTGCTTTCCGAGGCCGGAAACGCAGTAAAATCGCAGTCTAATCCGCCCCAAAAGCCAGGGCGTTATACTGAAATGATTATATCCCATTTCCAAACCCCTGTCAATTTCCCGCTTGTCACAGCCCGCAAAAAATGGTATGATGAGAAAAAATAAACGACAAGGAGAACTGTGTATGAACGCTCAGGAAATCATTGAATATATTCGCACTTCCGAGAAAAAGACCCCGGTAAAGGTCTATGTCTGGGAGAAAGCCCCGGTTGCCTTCCCCGGCTGCCGGGAGTTCCCCGCCGGTGAGGGCTGCAAGATCGTCTTTGGTGACTGGAAGGATGTGGCTCCTGTTCTGGAGGCCAACGAGTTCAGCCACGTAGAGATTGAAAACAACTGCCGCAACTCCGCCATCCCCATGCTGGACATGAAAAACATCCCTGCCCGCATTGAGCCCGGTGCCATTATCCGGGAGCAGGTGGAGATCGGAAAAAACGCCGTGGTTATGATGGGCGCCATTCTGAACATCGGCGCTGTGGTCGGAGAAGGCACCATGATCGACATGGGGGCCGTTCTGGGCGGACGGGCCACCGTGGGCAAAAACTGCCACGTGGGTGCCGGTGCCGTTCTCGCCGGTGTCATCGAGCCCGCTTCTGCTACTCCCGTGATTGTGGAGGACAATGTGCTCATCGGTGCCAATGCCGTGGTCATTGAGGGCTGCCGCATCGGTCACGATGCCGTGGTCGCTGCCGGTGCTGTGGTCGTGGAGGACGTGGCCCCCAACACCGTGGTAGCCGGATGCCCCGCCCGAGTGATTAAGATCAAGGACGAGAAGACCGCCGGAAAGACCGCTCTGGTGGATGCCCTTCGGGCACTTTAATCTGCATTGCAAAAAAGGGAAGGCACAGGCCTTCCCTTTTCGTCTGTCGAAATGCTTTTTTGACAGTCCGGGGGAAGGCTTACGCCTTCCCTCAGCGTATCGAAAAAGCCTTTTCTCCCCGCTGAGGCAACGTTTCAGAACCCTAAAAAGTTCTGAAACGTCGGTTGATTGAACGCGAAAGACACCCCTGATGGGTTTCTTTCACACTATCTTCCTTTCCGTCCACGGGGATATAACCACTTTTTGACAGTTTCCGGGGGAAGGCTTACGCCTTCCCCCTTT
>JAHHRT010000129.1 GCA_020025615.1 Oscillospiraceae bacterium
ATGAGACGGCGGAGCTGGCGGGCCTGCACAGGCCCCATCACTTCTCGGCAGACACTCTCAAAGCTGACGCCATATGCGGTCCCACGGGTCTTTGCATAACTGTCCAGATCTTGAAAATCATCCGGCATAGCGAAGTTGAACAGTGACAGCCCATTATCAAAGACAGGGGCCGCACCGATGATCTCTCCGCTGTGATCGTCCCGCAGTACACCAAAATTCCCAAAGTGCCGATCCTCGTTATAGATAATGGCATCAAAAACCAGCATACTTTTGATCTGCTCATAGGCCTCATCGCCCAGACCCTTATAATAATCCAGACAGGCTTTCAATCCACCCTCCCGGACGATCCGCCCGATGGGGATGTAGGCCGTATCGATATCCGTAAACAGCTTGCAGCGAGAAGCTGTGATCCCTTTCCAATTCTCCAATTCATAGGTCACAGCGTTCAAACCCATGGCTTGGGCGATCTGACTGGCGTAATATTCGCTGTATGGCTCATTGCCTGCGTTGGCAGCACCAAAGGTGCCGCCTTTATACAGGTAAATGCCCTCGTTGGGGACAAAGCGCCATGCCTTGGGGAGCATACCGTTGGTGGTCAACTCAGGAGAAGTGGTGAATGCGGCATCACTCTGGCTGATCCCGGTATAGGCCACCAGAGACAATATCTCTGAAAATCGATTCTCATACAGATTGTACTGTGTGAATGTTCCGTCGAAGCCTCTTGGCACGACCCAATAGCTATCGTTCAGAGACAGGCCTTTGCAGATGTCGATGATCCCTTTCGTATCATTGATACTCAGACCAAAGGTTTTCAAGATCTCAGCTACATAGGCGCGGTTTTTGGGGATCACACGCCGCTGCAGCCATTTCAGCACACCGGTATCGGTCAGTTCCATATCCAGAGGCAGCAGAGCCTGTTTCTCGTTGTTGATCCATTGAATATTGACTTTCAGGCCTTCGATGCCATGATCCGCCAGGGTAAAGGCCAGCATATCCGTATCGTAAAGGCGAAGCATATACTCTTGATCCACGTGATCCCACTCCTTCCATTGTCCTATCCCTGACAGTTATTTTTATTATACCGAGCCTGCGGGGATTTATCAAGCACGAACTCCAGACAGCTTTTTGCTTATGCCGCCTGCTCCAGACCCATGCGGACGCGCTCACGGGACAGTTCCGCATAGGCGTCTGTGACCTCGATGCCAGTGGCGGAGTAGCCCTCCAGCACAGCGGCCAGCACGGTACTGCCGCTGCCAGCGAAGGGGTCCAGGATGTGACCGCCGGGTTCCGTGATCTTCACGATGTCCCGCATAAGCTGAAGGGGCTTTTCGGTCAGATGGATGCGGTTCTGGGGATTGCCGTATTTGAACACACCAGGCAGACAGGGTACAGGGCGGCTGATCGGCATATCTCCATTGGAGCCCCACACGATATATTCTGCCTGCTGACGGAACCGGCCCCGCTGGGGGCGGCTGTTTCCCTTATCCCACACAGCCGTACCGCGCCAGATCCAGCCTGCCCACTGAAGGGCATCGGTGGCCGCGGGGAGCTGCCGCCAGTCAATGAACATACAGACAGGCGCACCAGGCTTGCAGGCTCGCCGGGCCTCGTACAGCCACTCTGCCGCCCAGCGGGTCCAGGAGCGCTGATCCTTGGAATCCCCATCGAAGGGAGGGGGAGCGTTCTTCCCCATACTGGAATACTTTTGGGTGGTGGATTTGTTCTTCTCAGCCTGCGTTCTGCCGCCGGAAGCATAAGGGGGATCGGTGATCACGGCATCGAAGGTATTGGGAGCAAAATTCTCCAGAATTTTCAGGGCATCCCCCTGAATGATCTCCCACTTGTTATCGCTCATACACATTTTTCTCCTTTTTCTTTGTTGTTTTTTGGACGCTGTGGCTGGAGGACAACTCCGTTTCCACATATTCGCTGATGATGTGCAGGGCCTCCTCGTAGCTTTGGGAGGCATATACGCGCTCTGCCATCTCTTTGGCCTGGGCATCCTGACCAGATGCTTTCAGAAGCCGGGAGGCTTGCCCAAGGATAGAGAAGATATTGCCATCCTGCCCTAAGAGCTGCATGGAGGGTTTGGGGTGATCGATCTCAAACATGGCATTTCCCTTCATCTTGTTTTCTTTTGGTGTTTGGGCGGCCTGCCGAGGGTTTTCTGATCCGTCATCACAGGGATACCCAGCTTCTCCGCCCGATGGATCTCTGCCCACATCCCGTCTGTCCAAGTAGGGCCATAGACATTGAGCTGCTGACAGGATTCCACCAACCGCAGGCCCATTTCCCGTGCGGCCAAGTCCTCTGTGGGACGCTCCGGGTCAGCGATGGGCGGGAACATCAGATGGGGGCAGATGGGAATGTCTCCCTGCTGAAACACCTCTTGAGCCTTCTGCCTCGCAAACTCGATATTTTGCTCCACATCACCACGAAGAGGGGCACAGATATAGATCATCTTAGGGCCTCCGTGCTCCGGTTCCCGAAAGACATCCAGATACTGCTCGGTTGCCTGCCGAAGTGCTGCATAGTCCTCCTGATTCGGGTGATAGGCATACCACTCAGCCTCTCCCATATAGACCCAGATATGAGGGATCAGCCCCTCCGGAAAGTTGGGATTGTTGGGGATCTTCTTTCGTCCCAGCACATCCTTGAATTGAATGAGGGTTCGGTCCACCTCGCCATCCGTCCGATTCAGGATCGTCAGCCGCAGGGCTTCATAATGATCTGCAACGCCCATAGTGACAAACTGTGCCTTGACCCGCAGATCTCCGCCAAGGCTGCCGATGCAGGCTCGACCTACGAACTTCGGGTCAGCAATGACATTCCCATACTCAAATAGTTTCCGAAGTTCTTTTTCAAAAAAGTCACTCATCGCACAGCCTCCTTGGGCTTTACGGCCCTGTCTTTCTCCTCGGATCGAACCGTGGGAGACAATTCATCTCTGGAGAGGTCCCGAATGACAGAGCGTCCCTCATGGCTGATGACCAGAGTATCCAGCGTGTCGTTACGGATCTCCTCACCGCTGATGATGACCGCCGTTCCGAGTACCACTACATCACCAGATACAGATCCATATACGGCACAGTGGCCAGAAAGGACGGGGGCCGAATAGGTGTCCGGAGACGCAAGGATCATGCTGTTGCCAGAGGCTCTGGCATGATCTTTTAAGGCAGCACCGCGAATGTATGCGTCATCCTCTGCACGGGAAGAACAGGACAGCCTTGCTCCGTGGGAGATGTAGGCGTTGTCACAAACCACAGCTTCGTCCAGCAGACAGGCGCCCTGATCCACATAGCTGTTTCCAGCTGCGATGGCATTGCCAAAGATCCAGGCATTATCCCCAGGTTCAAAGGACAGATTCCTTTCTTGCTCCACAAAGCCGCCAAGGTCGCCTTTCTTCACCTTATCGCCAATATCCCGGATGGCTCGGATGCGGTGGAGGAAGGGATAGGTCTCATGGGCGATATCAGTGATCTCATACTTCTGATTGGTCGTACTTCTCAACTCCT
>JAHHRT010000013.1 GCA_020025615.1 Oscillospiraceae bacterium
ATCCCTTCTGCCATTATAATACCACACCCGGTCTGCATTTGCAAGTGCATTTGCAAGTGCATTTGCATCAGGCCCCCCACAACTTAGTCTTCAAGGCCGCTTTGCCCTTTGGCAAGGCGGTCTTTTTGCATAGATACTATTTATGAAAGAAGAATATAAAGCATAAGAACAAACAGTTTCCCCGGCTTATGGCTCTGTTTCTGACTGTGGTACTGCTTCTGGGAATGTTCCCTGGCGCCGCTTTTGCAGCAGAGCTGGAAACGGTATCTCTTTTAATCTTCCTTTGGGGGAATTGCCAGCTTTCCGCCGTCCTGATTCTGGATCGGTTCCGCAGGACTGCATGGGCCGGAGGAAAACAGGGGAGTGGTATTTCCCTGGCACAGGTGCTCATAGAGCGCCACCAGACGCTGGGCGGCGGTATCGGCGTTCCACTGGTCCCGCATGGTTTCATAAGCACGGCGGCCCATGTCCCGGCGCTTTTCGGGATGGTCCAGCAGCCACATCACGTCCCGGTTCAGCTGCTCCTGATCGCCGTCCTCATAGATGAGACCGTTTTCTCCGCTGGTCAGCAGGAAGGGGGCGGCACCGATGGCGTGGCTTGCCACCACGGCACAGCCGCTGTTCATGGATTCGTTGAGCACGGCGCCCCAGCCTTCGTTGTAGTCACTGGTAAAAAGGTAGATATCTGCGGAACGCATATGCTCCCGAACCTGCTCCGGGGGCATGGAGCCCAGAAGCCGGACCTGGTCTTGGAGCTCCTTCTCCTCAATCATCGCCCGAAGGGCTTCTTCCATATCGCCGGTGCCGATGATGTCCAGCCGGAAATCATAGCCCCGGGCTTTCAGCGCCTGGGCGGTATTCACTGCGGCCTCCGGGTGTTTCCAGTCAATGAGCCGCCCAGCCCAGAGAAGGGAAGGCTTTGGGGCGGACTGTCTGCGGGCAAAAATGGCATCCAGATTTTCTTCCTGCACCTGGGGGAAGTAGCCCCATTTGTAGGTCTTTCCCAGGTAGTCACCGTAGGAAGCATAGTCCCCCGCAGTGTAGGCGCTGGAACAGAGCATATAGAGGGGGTACTTCTGGAAGCGTCCGTGGCGAATCCAGGCGGCGGCAATGCGCCGGAAATACAGGTAGGGGGTGGTCTTCTGCTTTTTCACCCGCTCGCTGTACTTAAAGGTGACTTTTCCCTCTTTCAGACGGCGAATGAGGTATTCATCCGGGGCAGAGCCTAAAATTACAATGTCGCTTTCATAGGCCAGCTCCATGGCCTTGGCCTTCTGCTCCGGGCCGTCATAGGCGGGGATCACAAAGGAGTAGCTGTGGTCCAAATCCTGGTAGCCCAGGTCCAGACGGGCCTGGGAAATGGGCTTCGTGGAGATATAGGCATAGTCGCCCTGGGCCAGGCGCTGCATTGCCAAAGCAAAGGGGAGCTGATGGTGGTTGAGATAGTTGGAAATGAAGCAGACTTTCATTGCATACTCCTTTACGGCGGGGTCCTGTTTCATAGGAATTCATTTTCTGTGTAAAATAGGATTCCCGAAAATACAGGATTTTATAGAAATATCATATCATACCCCTAAAAAATACGCAAGAATTCCAGGATAATTTTTCCAAACCCTTGCATCGTCCGGCAGTTTCCTCTATAATGAAAGGGAAATTTTGTTTACAAAGGAGTGCGGACTATGAAGTTTATCTACTATCCTCCCTGTTCCACCTGCCAGAAGGCCAAGGCCTGGCTGGATGGTCAGGGGCTTTCCTACGAAGGCCGGGACATTAAGCAGGACAATCCCACCTATGAGGAGCTTTCTGACTGGTATAAACGGAGCGGTCTGGCGCTCAAGAAGTTTTTCAACACCAGCGGCCTTGTGTATAAGTCTCTGGGGTTGAAGGACAAGCTTCCCACCATGACGGAGGAAGAACAGCTGCGTCTGCTTGCCAGCGACGGAATGTTGGTGAAGCGGCCCATTGTGGTAGGGGATGACCGGATCCTGGTGGGATTTCGGGCCCAGGAGTGGGAAGCAGCCCTCCTGTAGGGACAAAGCTGGAAAAATTTCTGCCTGAACCCCATTCTTGTTCTTGCTAAATTCGACAATCTGCGCTAGTATATACGGATTGATTCTATATTGGAGGTAACGCTATGAATGTAAATGAGATCATGAAGATCTTTGACCAGACAGCCTATGTCCGCACCGGCGGCAGCCCGGAAGAGCTGAAGACTGCCAGATATTTACAAAATAAGGTAGAAGCTTTCGGATGTGAAGCCAAGCTGGAGCCCTTCGACGTTCAGATGGGCGATATTGAAAATGCGGAACTGCTGGTGGATGGGATTCTGGTGCCCTGCGAGGGCTACCGCTGCGCCGGTTCTTCCGAGGTGGAAGCACCTTTCTACTATCTGCGGAACAATGACCCCTGCAGCCTGAGCCAGTGCAAGGGTAAGATTGTCATGGTGGACGGCTACCTGGGCTACTGGGTGTATCAGGATTTGATGGAGCACGGCGCTGTGGGCTTCATCACCTACAGCGGCAATGCCAATTTTGCGGACCGGGACATCGACAAGCGGGAGCTGCGGGCACAGGTGCACAAGGGCAATAAGATTCCCGGTGTCAACATTAACGCCAAGTCCGCCATCTCCCTGGTGAAGAACGCACCGAAGACGGCAAAGATTGTCCTGAAGCAGCGGGAGTATGTGGCCCAGTCCCACAACGTGGTGCTGGATCTGCCCGGTGAGATTTCCGATACCATCCTTCTCTCGGCCCACTATGACTCCACCCCTCTGTCTGTGGGCACCTATGATAATATGTCCGGCTCTGTGGGTCTGCTGGCCCTTGCGGAGTATTTTGCTGCCAATCCGCACCGTTACAGCCTGCGCTTTGTATGGTGCGGCAGTGAGGAGCGGGGTCTGCTGGGCTCCAAGGCCTACTGTCGGGACCATGACCTCAGCAATGTGGTGCTGAATATCAACCTGGATATGATCGGCTCCATCATGGGCAAGTTTGTCTGCTGTGCAACTGCCGAGGATGCCCTGTGGCAGTATGTCACCTATCTGGGCTGTGAGCTGGGCTTCCCGGTTTCCGGCAGCCAGGGTGTCTATTCCAGCGACTCCACCCCCTTTGCCGATGCCGGTGTTCCCTCCATGTCTCTGGCACGGGATGCTTCCGGCAATGTGGCAACCATCCATGATCGCTATGATACCGTTGCGCTTATGAGCGGTGAGCAGATGGCAGCGGATATCGAGTTTATCCGCGCCTTCACTCAGCGGATGGCAAATGCCCAGTTCTGCCCGGTCTCCAAGAAGATCCCGGAGAACATGAAGGAAAAGCTGGATTACTACCTGTGCCGCAAGAGAGAAGAAAAGCATTAAGTCTGTATGAAAAGCAGCGGTTTTGATGCCCCAGCCAAAGGAACAAAACCGCAGACTCATTCCCCCGAAGCCTGCAGGGAAATACCTGTTGTCCTTTCCCTGCAAGCCGGTGCAATATTTATGTAAATATCTGGAATATTTCCAGAAAAAAAGAAGAAAGGCAGATTCTATGTTAGAGAAAGTTTTTAAGCTGTCCGAAAACAAGACCAATGTAAAGACCGAAGTCATTGCAGGTATCACCACCTTCATGACTATGGCCTACATCTTGGCCGTCAACCCCAGCATCCTGTCCACCACCGGCATGGACCCCACGGCTGTCCTGCTGGCTACCTCCCTGGCCTCCTTCATCGGCACCCTGGCCATGGCCCTTTTGGCAAACCTGCCCTTTGCGCTGTCCGCCGGTATGGGCCTGAACGCCTACATGGCATTCAGCGTCTGCGCAGACATGGGCTACTCCTGGCAGATTGCCCTGCTGGCTGTCTTTGTGGAAGGCATCATCTTCATTGTCCTGTCTCTCACCAACATCCGTGAAGCAATTTTCAACGCCATTCCTCTGAGCCTCAAGCAGGGTGTCTCCGTTGGCATTGGCCTGTTTATTGCGTTCATCGGCTTGCAGAGCTCCGGCCTTTGCGTTGACAGCGGTGCGACTCTGGTGAGCATCGTCAATTTCCGCGAGAATTTTAACTCCAACGGCATCCGCGCTCTGCTGTGCGTCATTGGCGTTCTGATCACCGCCGCACTCTACATTAAGAATGTCAGAGGTGCAATCCTCCTGGGCATTCTCAGCACTTGGGTACTTGGCATGATTTGCCAGGCAGTGGGTCTGTATGTTCCCAACCCCGAGCTGGGCGCCTACAGCCTGTTCCCCGCTATGCAGTGGACTGACTTCTCCAAGCTGGGCGAGACCGTCGGTCAGTGCTTCAAGGCAGATTTCAGTGCAATTCGTGTGTTTGACTTCATTGTTGTGGTTCTGTCCTTCCTGTTCGTGGATATTTTCGATACCCTGGGCACCCTGATCGGTGTTTCCACCAAGGCTAATATGCTGGACAAGGAAGGCCGTCTGCCCAGAATCAAGCCTGCTCTGATGGCAGATGCCATCGGCACCACCGCAGGTGCTGTTCTCGGTACTTCTACCGTTACCACCTTCGTTGAGTCTGCTTCCGGTGTTGCTGCCGGCGGTCGTACCGGCCTCACCGCACTGGTGACCGGTCTGCTGTTCCTGCTGAGTATGTTCTTTGCTCCCATCTTCACCGCCATTCCTTCCTTTGCTACTGCTCCTGCACTCATTATGGTGGGCTTCCTGATGGTCAGCGGCATTACTGCACTGAAGTTTGAGCCGGACAAGATGACCGATACCATTCCCGCATACCTGGCCATTCTGGCGATGCCCATGTTCTACAGCATCTCCGAGGGCATCAGCCTGGGCATCATCTCCTATGTGATCCTGAAGCTGGTTACCGGCAAGGGCAAGGAGGTTACTCCTCTGATGTACGTGCTGGCAGTGCTCTTCATCCTCAAGTACATCTTCCTGTAAAGAAAAAAGTCTTACCCTTCGGCGCAGTGGTTTTGCCACTGCGCCGATTTTCTATTTCCAAGTGGAAAAATGCGCACTTCTGTACAAATGGGGATACGGTGATTTGGTGATAACGCTAAAAAGAAAGATGACAATGCGGGACAGCTTGTGCCTGGGACAGAGGGATGGTATAATAGAGACCATAAAGTATCTTGGGTTTCTATACCCGCTTTTCGGAATTCGGGAGAATTCCGATCAAGGAGGACCAGATCATGAAACGATGGATTTGCGGGATACTGACGCTTGTAGTCCTGCTGACCTGTGCCCCGCTGCCTGCCAATGCGGCGGAGCTTCCAGGGGAAGGGTTGGCGATGAATCCAACCACCTTCCCAGATCCCGGCTTCCGGGAGTATGTGCAGAAAGTCTGTGACCAAGACCGAAACGGAGTCCTGTCCAAAGAAGAACAGGATGCGGTCACGGAAATCAGCGTACCAAACCGAAATCTCACCACTCTGGAGGGCATTGCGTGTTTTCCCAACCTCACCCGGCTGGATGTTTCTGACAATCAGCTGACCGCGCTGGACCTGGGGAAAAATCCCAACCTTCGGGCGGTGAACTGCCGGAACAACGGCCTGACCGGGTTGAACCTCTCCGGATGCACTAAGCTTACGGATTTGGACTGCGGCAGCAACCGACTGCCCCGGCTGGAGCTCAAAGACTGCGCAAAGCTTTCCCGGCTGAACTGTGAGTACAATCAGCTTACAGACCTGGATGTGAGCGGCTGTTCTATGCTGCTGCGCTTGGACTGCGGCGGAAATCAGCTGTCCAAGCTGGACCTTACCGGCTGCCGGGGACTTGCGGCCTTAAGCTGCTCCGGGAATGTGCTGGAAACGCTGACAATTCAGGACTGCCCCCGGCTATCTGTGGTGGACTGCGGATGGAATCAGCTGGAAACGCTGGTTCTGGGCGATGGCGTTGAGATTCTGAATTGCGGAAAGAATCAGCTAGAGACCCTGGATCTCAGCCGTGCGGGGAACCTCACCCGGCTGGACTGCCGGGAAAACCGCCTGACGGCCTTAGACCTTTCCAAGAATGAAAAGCTCACCCAGCTTCGCTGCGGAGAGAATCGGCTTGCTGTTCTGGATTTGGCACCGCTGACGGCGCTGGAAGAACTGAGCTGCGGCGGGAATCGACTGACCGCCCTGGATCTTTCCCAGAACAAGGCACTGAAGGTTTTGGAGTGCCCCGAGAATCGGCTCACAGAATTGGAGCTTGCGCAGAACTGGAGCCTGGAAGCTCTGGACTGCACAGGAAATCCCCTGGAAGTGCTGGACCTTCATCAGAACACCGGCCTGGTTCGGCTGGCCTTTGGCGGTGCACAGTGTCAGGCGGATCTTCGGGGCTGTGTCAATCTGAAAGATCTGATTTGCCGAATCCCGGTACGGGAGAGCTTCGATACCAGCAAAATCCAGGGATTAGACCTGGCGAATATGAAGGCACAGAGCGGTGGCAGCTTCCAAGGAAGCCTGTTCTCCTTCCAGGATGGCAGCACCCAGGCAAGCTTCCACACGGGGCCTGTTACGGTTCGCTTTGAATACTGGGAAGGCGCTCAGACGGTTGTGGGAAGCCAGCTGGAAGCCAGCTTCCCGGACCCCGGCTTCCGGGCCTATGTGCAGGAGAACCTGGATTTGGACGGAGACGGAGCCCTTTCCGGGGACGAAACCCAGGCCGTGACCCGGATTTCGGTTTCCGGTCAGGGAATCGCAAGCCTGGACGGCATTGCTCTGTTTCCCAACCTCACCACCCTGGAATGTGATGACAACGACCTGACCCAGCTGGACCTGGGACAGAATCCTCAGCTTACTGATCTCAGCTGTTCCGGCAACGCCCTGACGGCCCTGGATTTGAAAAAGAATCCCCAGCTGCGGGTGCTGGATTGTTCACAAAATCGACTCAGTGCCCTGGATGTGTCGGAAAATCCCGCTTTGCAGCGGCTTTCCTGCTCTGACAACGCCCTGACAGCACTGAATTTGGAGAAAAATCCCCGGCTCCAGGTTTTGGAGTGTGAGAGAAATTCACTGCCCGGCCTGTATCTGGGAAAGAACAAGGAGCTTACAGATCTGCGCTGCGGAAGCAACCGTCTGGAAGCCCTGGACGTCAGTCTCAATCCTCAGCTCTGGCACCTTTTCTGCCAGGACAATGAACTGGAAAAGCTGGATTTGCGGCAGAATGTCAGGCTCAAGATCTTGGACTGCGGCGGAAACCGGATTCAGGAATTGTCACTGCTTCGCAATCTCCAACTGGAAGAGCTGAGCTGCGGCAGAAATCCCCTGAAATCCCTGAATTTGGGTTCTCACTCCGGTCTCAAGCGATTGGAGTGCCAGGGGGCAAAGCTCACGGAGCTGAAGCTGCCCGAGAGCCTGGAACGGCTCTACTGCGGCGGAAATCCCATGACGGCCCTGGACGTTACCGGATGCAAGGCCCTGCGGGAGCTGTCCTGCCGGGATGGCGTGCTGAAGGTGCTGGACTTGGGAGAGAAACCCGCCCTGACCCGGCTGACCTGTGACGGAAATTCCCTGGATGCTTTGGAGCTGTCAGGCTGTCAGGCACTGGAGCAGCTGCATATTGGCGGACGACGGGTGCCCAAGGTAGATCTCAGCAGGCTTTCGGATCTCCGGGAGCTTACGGTTGAGGTCCCGGTCCTTGAAAACTTTGATGTGACCATCCTGGAAGGGGTGGATCTGGATATTCCCTCTATGTGGGACGGCGGAACCCTGGAAGGTGGACGCTTCCGCTTCGAAGATTCCGCTGGAATACCCCAGGCAAACCTGGACGGCGAGAAACTCATGGTGCGGTTCCACTATTGCGGAGACCCGGTGGAGCCTGTTGAAAAGCCCACAGAGCCTGAGATCGACGATCAGGAGACCTTTGCAGAAACAGAACCTGCCGAGGAGACTGCGGATGTAACCCAGCCTGCCGAAGAAGTGCAGACAACAGAAGCTGCAACGGTTCCTGCGACCACGGAGGCGACCGAGCCTACAGAGGTTGCTGAAACCACTCCTGCAACAGAGCCTGTAAAGGTTCCTGAGACCACAGAAGCCACGAAGCCCGTAGAGGTTGCCGAAACCACTCCTGCAACGGAGGCGGTCAAGGTTCCCGCGACCACGGAAGCGACGAAGCCCACAGAGGTGGCGGAAACCGTCTCTGTAACAGAGCCTGCAGCGGTTCCTGTAACCGCACCCACTGCGGAAGCGGCGGAGGAGACAGAAGTTACAGTATCCACGGAAGCGGTGACTGTGCCCGCTGAGACCGAGAATATGGCGGCGACGGAAGAACAGATTTCTACGCTCCTGGACGAGCATCTGGGACACTACGGGATTATTGGAGATCGGAAAGTCCTGTTTGGCATGGTGCTTG
The DNA here is from genome assembly GCA_020025615.1 of Oscillospiraceae bacterium. Classification (GTDB taxonomy): domain Bacteria; phylum Bacillota; class Clostridia; order Oscillospirales; family Oscillospiraceae; genus Faecousia. Next base: position 8,289 of record JAHHRT010000013.1, read on the forward strand.
GGATTCTGTTGATTCTGCTGCTGTTCCTGATTGTGGCTTGGCTGCGGAGATACCACAGAAGACGCATGGTGAGAAAGGCCGAAAAGAAGGCCCGCAAGGCGGCGGAAAAGCGCGCAAGGCTCCAAGCCAAAGCTGAAGCGAAAGCGGAAAAGGAAGCCGCAGCAGCGGCGGCAAAGGCAGCGAAGGAAGCGGCAAAACAGGCCGCCATCGATGCAAAGCTTGCCGCCAAGGCAGAGAAGAAGGCGGCCCGGAAGAATCGCAAGGCTAAGAAAGCACCGGAGGTCCTGAATCCCCCCATGGTTCCCGAGACTATCCAGGAGCCGGAGGAGGAGAAGCCCACGGAAGCGGTTGAAGAAGCGCAGATGGACGCCCAGACGGTAGAATCCGCTGAGGAGACACAGACGGACGCTCAAGAGGGGGAAACCACTGAGAATGTCCAAGAACCCATCCAGGAAGAAAACGCTTCTGAGGAAGCGCAGGAGCCTGCTGAAGATTCTGAAAAAACCGAATAACCATAAAATCCCCCGTTTCAAAATTTGAAACGGGGGATTTTGCGGTCAGTTCGAAATAAATCATTTTGTTTGCTGCCATTCAGCAAAAAGAAAATGCCGAGAAGAACGATAAAAGTTCTTCTCGGCATTTGAGATTATTTACAGGTCGCAGTTGCCGACGGTTCTGGGGAAGGGGAGCACGTCGCGGATGTTGCCCATACCGGTGAGGTACATGACACAGCGCTCGAAGCCCAGGCCGAAACCGGCGTGACGGGTGGAGCCGTACTTCCGCAGGTCCATATAGAAGCCGTAGTCGTCGGGGTTCATGCCCAGCTCTTCAATACGGTTCTTGAGGATTTCGTAGTTGTCCTCACGCTGAGAGCCGCCGATGATCTCGCCAATACCGGGAACCAGGCAGTCCATAGCGGCAACGGTCTTTCCGTCGGGGTTCAGCTTCATGTAGAAAGCCTTGATCTCCTTGGGGTAGTCGGTGACGAAGACAGGGCGCTTGAAGACCACCTCGGTGAGGTAGCGCTCGTGCTCGGTCTGCAGGTCGGTGCCCCAGTGGACGGGATACTCGAACTGGTCGTTGTGCTTTTCCAGAATCTCCACAGCCTCGGTGTAGGTCACGTGACCGAAGTCGGAGTTCAGAACGTGGTTGAGCCGCTCCAGCAGGCCCTTGTCGATGAAGGAGTTGAAGAAGTTCATCTCCTCGGGGGCGTGCTCCAGAACGTAGGAAATGATGTACTTGATCATATCCTCAGCCAGACGCATATCGTCGTTCAGGTCTGCAAAAGCGATTTCCGGCTCGATCATCCAGAACTCAGCAGCGTGGCGGGTGGTGTTGGAGTTCTCAGCCCGGAAGGTGGGGCCGAAGGTGTAGACGTTGCTGAAAGCCATGGCAAAGGTCTCGGCGTTCAGCTGACCGGAAACGGTGAGGTTGGTGGGCTTGCCGTAGAAGTCCTTGGAGTAATCCACCTTGCCGTCCTCAGTCTTGGGCACGTTGTTGAGGTCCAGGGTAGTGACCTGGAACATCTCACCGGCGCCCTCGCAGTCAGAGCCGGTAATCAGGGGCGTGTGGACATACACAAAGTCCCGCTCCTGGAAGAACTGATGGATGGCGTAGGCAATCAGGCTGCGAACGCGGAACACGGCCTGGAAGGTGTTGGTTCTGGGACGCAGGTGCGTCATGGTCCGCAGGTACTCCAGGGTGTGGCGCTTCTTCTGCAGGGGATAGTCGCCGGTGGAAGAACCTTCCACAGTGACTTCCTCAGCCTGAATCTCGAAGGGCTGCTTTGCCTCAGGGGTCAGCAGCAGGGTGCCCCGAACAATGAGAGCGGCGCCCACATTGGTCTTGGAGATCTCCTGGAAATTGGACATGGTATCGTGATAGACGACCTGAACGGGATTAAAGAAAGTACCGTCATTCAGGACGATGAAGCCAAACTGCTTGCTGGCCCGGACGGAACGGACCCAGCCGCCGACCTGGATTTCCTTGCCTGCATAGGCTGCTGTATTCTTGAACAGCTCTCTTACAGAAATGAGTTCCATACTGTAACCTCTCTTTTGGACATAATGTAAAATTAAGTATACGTCAAGCTGTCAGATTTTACAAGAGGGAAAGGGGATATTTTCAGAAAGAATTCGAAATAAATTTTGGAAGGTGCCGATGTTTCACAATTTCTTCATTGTACTTATTCTCCCGGATGTGCTATAATACCCCAATATATTCTGGGATCGTCTGGAATATTTTGAGAAAGACAGATAAGGAAGTGCATATGACGATGGACGCTGCGACAGAACAGGCCGGAAAGATGACCAAAAAGAACACCCGGCGGTTCTCATTTTTCTGGATTCCCCTGTCCTTTTTTGCCTTGGAGGTATTTGGCTTCTGCCTGCTCCGGGAAAAGGGCTTTTCCCTGCACCAGCTCTGGCCCCTGGCCTTCGGCCTTTTGTGGGCGCTGGCTCTGGGGGGGATTCTTCGGATGCTGACCCCAAAGGTCAGCCGGGTTCTCTATGGAATCCTCTATTTCCTGGGATTTATCTATGCCGGTGCCCAGACTGGTTACTACAACGTGTTTTCCGAGATGATGTGGCTTTCGGATTTCCGCTATGCTTCTGAGGGATCGGACTATTTGGATGTTCTCCTAAGCTTCCCCATTGACTGGTGGATCGGTCTGATTCTGCTGGCAGTGGGCGGCGGCCTGATTCTCTGGAAGTTCCCTGTGTGGAAAAAGGGAGCCGCTATGCGGCTGGCTGGCGGTTTGACGGCGGTGCTGGCCCTCACAGCAGCGTTTCTGATGCCCCAGCTGGTGTTCCTTCAGGATGCCGATATTCGCTATGCTGGTTCTGACTATGGCAGATCCCAGTCCGCAGAGGCAGCCTACAACAATATGTTCAATGCCCATCGGCTCTATGAGATCTGCGGCCTCCATCAGACGGCGGTGAAGGATCTTTACACCCATGTGATCTATCCGCTGACCCCGGGCCATGCAGCGGCGCAGGAAGCGGGCAGAAAGCAGATTGATGACTATTTCGCCCAGAAGCCTGCCCACCAGGACAATGAGATGACTGGGCTCTTTCAGGGCAAGAATGTGGTGCTGGTGCTGATGGAGTCCATGGATGACTGGCTCATGGGCCCCCATACCCCCACCATCAACAAGCTTATGGAGGAAGGTATCAACTTTACCAACTTCTATACCCCTGTCTACGGAGGAATCCGAACCTTTAATACGGAATTCTGCACCAACAACGGTATGTTCCTGTCCAGCGGCGGCGGATATGCCTTTGACTATGTAACCAACAGCTTCGACAACTCTCTGGCAAATACCATGAAACGCCAGGGCTACAGTCCCAAGGTATTCCATTACAACAACCCTTCGTTCTATAGCCGCGGGGTGTTCTCTCTCGCTATGGGCTATGATGAGTACGTCTGTTATGAGGACTATGTGGGAGAGGACAAAGATGCCCTCTATGATGATAAATTCCTCTTTGACAATCAGCAGGTGAACGACTTGTTCTTCCGGGAGGGCGCACCCACCCTTAACTTCATCATCACCCGCTCTGCCCATCTGAGCTATAAATATAACGAGGTGCTCAGCAACTGGGGTTTAAAGCTCTATCCTCAGTACAGAGGGCTCACCGGAAATGAGGAAGAGGATTGCGCTTATCTGAAGGCCCGGCTGGTGGACGATATGTTTGCCCGGCTTATGGAGGAGCTGGAAGCCCACGACCAGCTGGATAATACGGTAATCATTGCCATTACCGACCATTACACCTACGGCATTAAGGACCTGGATTTGCTGTATGCCCGTTCCGGGGTGGAAGATGCCCTGGAGCTGGAGCGGACCCCCTGCTTCATCTGGGCAAAGGACTTGGAGCCTATGGAGGTGACCAAGACCCTCAATACCTCGGATATGCTGCCCACCATGCTGAACCTCATGGGCATTACCCCGGAGGTGAGCTACCTGGGGCGGGATGCCTTTGACGACAGCTATCTGGGCTGGGCACCGTTCTCCGATGGCAGCTGGGTCAGCGGCGGCTGGGGCTACAACGCTCAGGAGAAAAAGCTGATTCCCATGCAGGAAAATGCCCAGCCCCTTTCTGCTGAGACTGTGGAGACCCTTCATCGGTCCGTGGCGGAATTCGGAAAAATCAACAATCTGATTCTGGAAACTGACTACTACCAGGATCGATAAGGAACCCTGATACATGATTACGGAAATCCCCGGCACAGCTTCTCAGAGAGGCTGTGCCGGGGATTTTTGGTGAATACGTTGGATGTATGCACCCTTGAATCCAGGCCTCCCAAGACCTGCGGATTTGCGGGAAGAGGGTTGATTCGGTGCTTTCCGAATGTTATACTAAAATAAATCAAAATTGATTGATTTACAAAATACGGGATGGAGGCAGCATATGAAGACAACTTATGTGGAATTTCAAAAAGCATACCAGGATGAACTCATCCATTTCTATATGGGTTACTATAATTCCAAAGGCGGAACCTGGACATATGAGAAAGTCTTTAAGAGAATTCATCAGATTGCCACCATGGAAAATTCACGCATTATTCTGCAATTCGACGGAGAAAAGCTGGTGGGATTCCTCATGGGATATTTCAAGGAATTTGATGATTCCACCGGCTTTTATCTGGAAGAAATATTGATATCCTCAGAATATCAGCACATGGGGTATGGAAGCGATTTCCTGCGTTATCTCAAATCAGACTTGAAAACCAGAAGCTGCGATTGGATTGAATTACTGACGACTACAGGTGCCGTGCACCAAAACTTTTACAGTAAGAACGGGTTTACGCGGTCTGAAAGTCTGGTCCTGGAATACCTTGATTTGGATTAAGCTTGTGTGTACCGGCCAATCAACGGACTTTTGGAGCGGCTATTGTTTTCACAGCTTGCGCTGTCGGTGAAGTAGAGGTGAAATATAAGATGAAATACAAAGTGATGGAATTTATCAGAAAGTGTTGGAAAAAGCCACTAAAACGAGCACTTTTATCCTTTGCAGTGATTTGCTTGGCACGAGAAATTGGTCGCTTTACTCTCGGCCCAGACTTAATGACATTTGCTGCAGGGGTTGGTGCAATTATCTTTGCGATCTACGATGATAAAACATAGTGCAAGAAAACCACAGCGATGATACAGAAATGGATAAGTCCCCCCGAAAGCCTGAACAGGTCCCAAAAGACGGACAATAGGTAAAACGCCCCCATGTGTCTGAGAATCCCGACACATGGGGGCGCTGCTTTCCAAATTGCTGTGCCGGGGAACAGAAACGGCAGGTTCAATCATAAATCATGGGGTCAGGCGCATCATCTGGCCCCATATTTTATCATAGCCCCCAAAATCAAAAGCCCCCGTCTGAGAGCCCACAGAGGGCTCAGACAGGAGCTTTTCAATAGTAATTACTTCGTAGAGGCAACGCTCTTTCGCACCAGGGCGCGGCGCAGGCGGGCCTCTGCCATCTTAATATCGGTGTCAGAGGACTGCTTGTCCTGGATAATCTGATCGGCCCGCTGGTAGGCTTTCTCTGCCCGCTGGAGGTCGATTTCGTCTGCCCACTCGAAGGTGGTGGGGACCAGGGTGACAACCCCGTCCACCACACTGAGCATACCGCCGATACAGGCAGCTGTGCGGCGCTGACCGTCAGCGACCACCACAGCCTGGCCCATGCCCAGAGGTGCCACAAAGTTGATGTGGCGGGCCAAAATCGCCACGTCACCGGTGGTGGTGCGGACGATGAGCTTTTCGGCCTGGCCCTCAAATTGAAGGCCGTCAGGGGTGACGATCTTCAGGAGAAAGGTTGTCATGCCTTCTCACCGCCCCGGTATTTCTCCACCACTTCGTCAATGGAGCCGGCGAAGAGGAAGTAGGACTCGGGAATGTCGTCGTGCTTGCCTTCGATGATCTCCTTGAAGCTGCGGATGGTCTCCTTCAGAGGCACGTACTTGCCCTGATAGCCGGTGAACTGCTCTGCAACGTGGAAGGGCTGGGACAGGAAACGCTGGACCTTACGGGCCCGGTTCACGATGAGCTTATCCTCTTCGCTGAGTTCGTCCATACCCATGATGGCGATGATGTCCTGGAGTTCCTTGTACCGCTGCAGAATACTCTGAACGGCACGGGCGGTCTCATAGTGCTCAGTGCCCAGGATCTCAGGGGTCAGAATCCGGGAGCTGGAATCCAGAGGATCCACAGCGGGATAGATACCCAGGGATGCAATGCCACGGTCCAGAACGGTCTGGGCATCCAGGTGAGCAAAGGTAGTAGCGGGAGCGGGGTCGGTCAGGTCGTCAGCGGGAACGTAGACAGCCTGAACAGAGGTAATGGAGCCGTTCTTGGTGGAGGTGATACGCTCCTGAAGGGCACCCATTTCCGTTGCCAGGGTGGGCTGGTAGCCGACGGCGGAGGGCATACGGCCCAGCAGTGCGGAAACCTCAGAACCGGCCTGGGTGAAACGGAAGATGTTATCGATGAACAGCAGCACGTCCTGGTTCTTCACATCACGGAAGTACTCAGCCATGGTCAGGCCGGACAGTGCTACACGCATACGGGCTCCGGGGGGCTCGTTCATCTGACCGAAGACCATGGCGGTTTTCGCAATAACGCCGGACTCGGTCATTTCGTTGTAAAGGTCGTTACCCTCACGGGTACGCTCGCCGACACCGGTGAACACGGAATAGCCGTTGTGAGCGGTGGCGATGTTGTAGATCAGCTCCTGAATCAGGACGGTCTTACCAACGCCTGCGCCGCCGAACAGACCGATCTTACCGCCCTTTGCGTAGGGGCAGATCAGGTCGATAACCTTAATACCGGTTTCCAGAATCTCGGTAGCGGGCTCCTGCTCCTCATAGGAGGGAGCGGGACGGTGAATAGGCCACTGGGCCTCACCCTCTACAGCGGGCTTGTTGTCGATGGGCTGACCCAGCAGATTGAAGACACGGCCCAGGCAAGGCTCGCCTACGGGCACGTTGATAGGCGCACCGGTATCGGTGGCCTCGACCCCTCTGCGGAGGCCGTCGGTAGAAGACATGGCAACGCAGCGGACCACGTTGTCGCCGATATGCTGGGAAACCTCGGCAACGATGGTCTTATCTCCGTTGGGGATTTCGATTGCGTTCAGCAGCTCGGGGAGCTGGCCGTCCGCAAAGCGAATATCAAGGACAGGACCCATAACCTGGATCACAGTACCTTTGTTGTTGGCCATTGGATTCAACTCCTTGTGTTGAAAAATTTAAGAACCGGCAACGATCTCGGTGATTTCCTGGGTGATGGCAGACTGACGGGCCCGGTTGAACTTCAGGCTCAGGTCTGCAATCATATCCTCAGCGTTAGAGGTGGCGGAGTCCATTGCGGTGCGGCGGGCAGCCTGCTCAGAAGCACGGCTCTCGCACACGGCACCGTAGAGGATGCCTCCCAGGTACTCAGGAACGATGGCGGCGAAGACTTCATCACTGTCCGGCTCGTAGATGATCGCATGGGAAGCCTTTGCAGGCTCCTGCTGTTCACGGCGGATCAGGGGCAGCAGCTGAAGACTGTCAGCCTTCTGGTCCAGGACGGAGACAAAGTCCGTGTAGGCCACCCGGATCTCAGAAAATTCCCCGGAAAGGAACTTCTTGGACAGCTGCTTGGAAATGGAGAAGCAGTCGCCGATGGAGAGATCCGCAGCAACGTCATAAGCTTCGGTGAGAATGGAATATCCGTGGGACTTGAAAAAGTCCAGGGACTTCTTGCCGATGGGCAGGATCACAGCATCCTTGCCGGAAAGCTCGGCATCCACCATCTTGAGAACATTGCTGTTGTAGCCGCCTGCCAGGCCCCGGTCACCGGCAATGACAATGCAGAGCACTTTGCCGGTCTGTCTGGGGACCAGGTAGGGGGAGGAAAAATCCCGATTGGATTCCAGAATATCGTTGATGGTATTGTAAAGGGTTTCGAAATAAGGGCGGGAATTGAGGATCTGAGCCTGGGCATGCCGGAGTTTGGAGGCAGCAACCATTTCCATGGCCTTGGTGATCTGCTTGGTGCTTTCCATGCTCCGAATGCGGCTCTTAATTTCCTTGGTGGAAACGCCAGCCATGGGTAACCTCCTCCTTTATGCCTGAACGAAGCGCTTGGTAAGCTCTTCCAGGGCAGATTTGAGGGTTTCCTCGGTCTCGGGCTCCAGCTTTCCGGTGGACCGGATTGCGGAGAGAACCTGGGGATACTGGTTATCCATGCACTCTTCCAGCTGCTTTTCGAATTCGGGGATCTGCTCCACGGGGATATCATTGAGGTATCCCTTGGTGACTGCGTAGATGATGCACACCTGCTGAGCCACTTCCTTGGGGGAAGCGTTCTTCTGCTTCAGCACAGCCACAATCCGCTCGCCCAGAGCCAGACGGGACTTGGTATCCGCATCCAGGTCGGAGCCGAACTGAGCGAAGCTCTGCAGCTCACGGTACTGGGAGTACAACATTCTCAGAGAACCGGAAACCTTCTTCATTGCCTTAATCTGTGCGTCACCGCCAACACGGGAGACGGAGATACCGGGGTTCACAGCGGGCATGATGCCGGAGTTGAACAGCTCGGTTTCCAGGAAGATCTGGCCGTCGGTGATGGAAATGACGTTGGTGGGGATATAGGCAGAAACGTCACCGGCCTGGGTCTCAATGATGGGAAGGGCCGTCAGGCTGCCGCCGCCCAAATCGTCAGACAGCTGTGCAGCACGCTCCAGAAGTCTGGAGTGGAGGTAGAAGACGTCGCCGGGGTAAGCCTCACGTCCGGGGGGACGGCGGATCAGCAGAGAAATGGCACGGTAGGCAACAGCGTGCTTACTGAGATCATCATAGATGATGAGGACGTGCTTTCCCTGATGCATGAAGTATTCGCCCATGGTACAGCCGGAGTAGGGGGCCAGGTACTGCATGGGGGCCAGCTCGGAAGCGGTAGCGGAGACCACAATGGTGTAGTCCATAGCGCCGCCCACAGTCAGGGTGTTAACCAGCTGTGCAACGGTGGAACGCTTCTGACCGATTGCAACATAGATACAGATAACATCCTTACCCTTCTGGTTCAGAATGGTATCGGTTGCAATGGTGGTCTTACCGGTCTGGCGGTCGCCGATGATCAGCTCACGCTGACCACGGCCGATGGGAATCATAGAGTCGATGGCCTTGATACCGGTCTGGAGGGGCACGCTGACGTGCTTACGCTCGATGATGCCGGGAGCGGGGCACTCGGTGGGCCGATAGGTATCGGTCTCAATGGCGCCCTTGCCATCGATAGGAGCACCCAGAGCGTTCACAACACGTCCAATCAGGGCATCGCCCACGGGAACGGAGACAACTCTGCCGGTGCGCTTGACGATATCGCCTTCCTTGATGCCCTGGTCAGTACCCAGGACAACAACGGAGACGGTATCCTCGTTGAGGTTCTGTGCCATGCCATACTCGCCGTTGGGGAATTCCACCAGCTCGCCTGCCATGCACTGGTCCAGGCCGGAAACGGTGGCGATGCCGTCGCCCACAACGATGACCATACCGGTCTCGCTGGTTTCCAGCTTGGATTCATAGTTTTTGATTTGACTACGAATGATTTTCGTAATTTCTTCGGGTCTTAATTCCATACTGTCCCTGCTTTCTAATCAGAGTACGGTGTTTTTGAGGATGTTTCTGAGGTCCTCAAGGCGGCGGCGAAGGGTTCCGTCCACCTGCTTGCCGTCAAAGTCCAGCCGTACACCGCCCAGGCAGGAGGAATCAATCTTACAAGAAAGATCGATGGTCTTGCCGGTCACGCTGGAGAGTTTTTCGAGGAGCTTCTGCCGCAGTGCATCGGAAAGGGGAGCTGCGGTGACCGCAGTCACGCACAGAATCCCATGATCCTCATTATAGCACTGACGGAATACCCGGCAGCAGCCTGCAAATTGTTTGACATATCCCTTTTCAGTAAGGATCTTCATGAAATTCAGAAGATAGGGATGTACCTTTTCACCCAGAACTTCGTCCAGAATCCGGCAGCGCTCTGCCTTGGGGACGGAGGGGGTGCCCAGGAGCACCAGGAAATTGGGCTCGCTTTCAAAGATACCCTGGAGGGTTTCCAGCTGCGAGAGGACTTCGGGGACCAGCCCCTCGTCCTTACAGAGAGAATAGAGTGCTCCGCCGTATTGAGTGGCAGCATCCGTCATAGGCTCTCTCCCAACTGATCGATGAACTGCTCCACCAGCTTCTGCTGGTCGCTGTCATTCAGCTGGCGCTCAACGACCTTCTCAGCGATTGCCATAGAGATGCCGGAGATTTCGTCCTTGGCATCGTTGATGGCCTTCTTCTTTTCCAGTGCAATGTCAGAAGCAGCCTTCTGCTTGATGCGGGATGCTTCCTGCTTTGCCTGCCCGATGATTTCCTCGGAGCGGGCAGATGCGGTCTTGTTGGCACGGGAAAGAATGTCATCTGCCTGAATCTTAGCCTGCTGCATATTCTGCTCATAAGTAGCCTTGATGGAGAGGGCCTCTTCCCGGGCGCTCTGGGCCGCGGTGATCTGCTCATCGGCGGCTTCTCTGCGCTTGTCCAGGATTGCGATTACCTTGTCATAAAGGAGCTTCTTGAACAGAAACATCTGCAAAAACAGATTGCAGATCTGGGCAATCAGGGTAACGGGTTCTACCGCAACCAGGGATTGATATAGGCTTTCCAATGATTTGCCTCCTTCCGGTCTAACTTTTTTAGAGTGTTTTTAAGACGCGGAAATTAGCCCAGGTAGTTCATGAACATACCGGGAGCGGCAAAGATCAGCAGCAGGCCGGTGACGAAGCCGTAGATACCGGTGGTCTCGGACAGTGCGATACCAAGGATCATGGTGCTGGTAACATCGCCCTTGCACTCGGGCTGACGGCCGACAGCTTCACAAGCAGCGGCGGCGCAGTTACCTTCGCCGATACCAGGGCCGATACCGGCAATCAGAGCCAGACCTGCACCGATGGCGCAGCCTGCCAGAGCAATACCTTTTGCCAGAATTTGATAATCCATAAAATAGCCTCCTAAAATAAATTACTAGGTTAATATTCAAATGGCTTTCAGCGATTATTCGCCGGCAGCCTGTTTGATGAAGAGAGTGGTGAGGGTGCAGAAGATGAATGCCTGGATGCAGCCGCCGAACCAGTCAAAGTACAGGCTGGGAATGGCGGGGATACCGACGGTGAGCCAGGGGAAGCTCTCGAAGATGCCGCCCAGGTTGGACAGCAGAGCCAGAACACCCAGAATGGCAACGATGATACCCAGAATCAGGGGGAACTTCTTACCCTTCTGCTTACCCAGGAAGATGAGCACGCCGCCGAGAACGGCTACGGCTACAGCAACCCAGATATTTGCGCCCAGAGCATGGAACAAACCATAGCTGGCGGTGGTCAGAGCAGCATAGATCAGGGCGTTGATGACGGTGCCGGACAGAATGTTGCCGAAGTGACGGCAAGCCATGCTGATGGGAGTAAAGAGCTCAGACAGCACGTTGATAGGTGCCATGACAAAGATGGGGTCCAGGAATCCCTTCATGTAGCCGCCAAAGCCAGAGGCCTTGATCTTGTGATAAGTAATGAGAACGAAGACAACCAGGGCCCAGGCAAGCTCTGTCATCAGGTCTGCCGTGGGGCTCCAGATGCCCAGAAGGCTGATGAGGTTCGACACGATGCTGGTGATGAAGATGGTACCCACCAGAGGAATGTAGTGGTCATATTCTGTACCCATATTGCCCCGGACGAAATTCACCAGGGAGGTCACGACCATTTCAGCTACTGCCTGCTTGCGGGAAATCCCGGTGACCTTAAGGCCCCGGCCCAGCCAGAAGCACAGTCCTGTGATGATCAGCATGACAAGCCAGCTTACCACCAGCGTCTGGGTGATGTGGATGGTCCCGAAGATGGGGACATTTTCCAGGGTCATGAGGATCTTTGCACCATTGATTGACAGTTCCATATAGAAACCTCGCCTCCTATAATAATGTAACGAAAAAAGATGTTATCATAAAAATCAGTTCTGGGAATCGGCCTTCTTAGAGGAGCCGGAGATCCTGCCGGTGAACTGCAAAAAGAGGATCACAAGATGGGGAAACAGCAGAGGAACTGCACCGGCCACCACATGAATCTGGGGGACCATCAGGGCGATGACCACCCATGCTGCCTGGAGCAGCATACGGAAATTGTAGCTGACCTGGAATTTCATTTTCATTTTCTTCTGGTCTTCGATGCCTACGGCTTTCTGAACCGTAAGACAGAGAATGTAGAAGTTGCCGATGGCAATGACGGAGCCCAGCACCGCACCCAGAAGAATCCGGGAAACGTCGAAGGTGCCGACCCCTACAAGACTGAGAAGGTAGAGGGCAGCCACCATCAGGGCAGAGCAGGCAATGGTTCCGAGAGAGATTCGGGCCAGTTCTTTTTTGGACGCAGCTTGTAATTTCATTGTGTCAAATCCTTTGTACGAAAAATGCGCTTCTAGGAATGGTCATTGAAGGAGACTGGGGGATCCTTGCGATCCTGGTCTGCGGCCTTCTTCATGGCCCGCCAGTTGGCTCTTGCGGTACTGACGGAAATCAGCAGCCCCAAAATACCCAAAACGGCGGTACACCACAGCCCCCAACCGAATTTCTGTTGAAGCCAATGGGCAAGAAGCAGAAAAAAACAGGGAGGAAAGAAAATGGACAATCCAAACTGGGTTACCCAGAGCAGAAGTTCCAGTGTTTTCATATTGCCTCCCTGAGCCCGGGGCAAGACGGCCCACCGGGACATACATTTCAAGATACTTAGATATTATAACCGATTTTCATCTGGGATTCAAGGAGCAAATATGAATGTTTTGTGAAAATGAGGAGAAAGCTGTTAGACAAAATAATAAAAATGTATAACAGATGGCTTTCCTGCGGGAAAGGACTTCCTTTTTTTGCGAGGATCGTGTAAAATAACAGAAAAACGATTTTTGTCTGGAAAATGCGGACCGGAAGAATGGAGAAGAGAACCGTGGCAGAACAGGAACTGGAAATTTTGCAGGGCGCCATCAGCGCTGTGGTATATGAGAATTATGAAAACGGATATGCGGTGCTCCGTCTGAATGTAGGCGGCGGTCAGAACGTAACGGTGGTGGGCACCATCCCCCTGCCTGCGGTCGGAGAGCGGCTGATGGTCACCGGCAAGTGGGCCAGCCACTCAAACTACGGACGCCAGTTTGAAGCGGAGTTCCTGGAGCGGCTGATGCCCCAGACCTGCTTTGAGATTGTCAGCTATCTTTCCAGCCGGGTTATCAAAGGCATTGGCCCGAAAATGGCGGCCCGGATTGTGGACCACTTCGGCGAAGAGACCTTGGTGATTATGGAGCGAGAGCCGGGACGGCTGGCAGAGGTCCCCGGTATCTCCCGGGAAAAGGCAAAAAGCATCGGTGAGGAGTTTCGGCTCCAGGTGGGTATGCGCCAGCTGATGGAGTTTTTTGCCATGCACCACCTGCCCGCCGAGCTGGCGGTGCGGACCTATAAGCTCTATGGAGACAGCACCATTGAGCTGCTCTATGACGATCCCTACCTTCTTATGGATGAGGGGCTGGATGCCCCCTTTGGGGCGGTGGACCGATTTGCCATCGAACTGGGTGTGGCGGGGGATGATCCCCGGCGGATTGAAGCCGGAATTCTCTTTGAACTGCGGTACAATCTTTCCGGGGGGCACAGCTTCCTGCCGGAGGATAAGCTGCGGATTGCTACCTGTCAGCTCCTTTCTGTGGAGGCTGAGGCGGTAACCCAGGGAATCCAGCGGCTCCACGAAGGGGAGCGGATTGTCAGAGACTATCTGGCAGGAATTACCGTGGACTATCTGCCGGAGCTCTATGAGGCGGAGGTTTACTGCACCCAGCGGCTGCTGGAATTTGCAAAGAGCACCTTCCCGGAACCCCGGGGCCTCAATAAAATGATGAAGCAGGTGGCACAGGCCAGCGGCATCCAGTATTCTGAGGGCCAGGAGCAGGCAATCCGCCAGGCGGCTTCCTCCGGGCTGCTGCTGATTACCGGCGGCCCAGGTACTGGTAAAACCACCATATTAAATGGTATCCTCACCCTGTTGGGGCAGATGCAGCTCAAGTGTCTGGTGGCGGCTCCCACAGGCCGGGCAGCGCAGCGGATGACGGAGGTTACCGGGGAAGATGCCTCCACCATTCATAGACTGTTGGAGGCGGGAATCGACCCTGCCACAGGAGATATGGTTTTCACCCGGGACGAGGACAACCCCTTAAAGTGCGATGCTGTGATTGTAGATGAGATGTCCATGGTGGATGTCCAGCTCCTCAGCAGTCTTCTCCATGCCATTCCCCATGGAAAGCGCCTGATTTTGGTGGGCGACCCGGATCAGCTGCCCCCGGTGGGCCCGGGATTTCCGTTCCAGGATATGCTGCGAAGCGGCGAGCTTCCGGCGGTGCGCCTCACCGAAATCTTCCGTCAGGCCCAGAAGAGCCTGATTGTTATGAATGCCCACCGGGTCAACCAGGGCCAGCTGCCGGATCTTCGCACCGTTACCAGTGACTTCTTCTTTATGAGAAGACCTACGGAAGAGGGCGTATGCCAGCTGATTCGGGACCTGTGCACCACAAGACTGCCCAAGAATATGGGCATCCCCCCGGAGCAGATTCAGGTACTGTCTCCCACCCGGAAGGGAACGGTGGGGACGGCAAACCTCAATCAGATTCTCCAGGCGGCCCTGAATCCGCCTGCTCCTGAAAAGAAGGAGCGGAAATACGGCGACTTCACCTTCCGGGAAGGGGACCGGGTGATGCAGATTCGCAATAACTACGACATTCTCTGGAAACGCCGGGACGGCGTGGGTGTTGGCGCCGGCATCTTCAACGGAGACATCGGTGTCATCGAATCCATTGACACGGCGGCGGAGAATCTGACGGTGGTTTTTGACGACCGGGAGGCGGAGTATGATTTTACCCAGCTCAATGAGCTGGAACCTGCCTATGCCATGACGGTACATAAGAGCCAGGGCAGCGAATACCGGGCTGTGATTCTCACTGCCTGGAATGGCTCTCCCTATCTTCTCACCCGGTCTATTCTCTATACTGCCATTACCCGGGCCCGGGAGCTGCTTATCATTGTGGGCCGGGAACAGACGGTGGCGGCGATGACGGAAAACGCGGCGAAGAACCGCCGCTATACAGGCCTCAAGCTGCGGCTCCAGGGAAAGGTCGGCAAGGAATGAAAAGCTTGTGGGATCTGCTGTTCCCCAGAAAATGCATTCTCTGCGGATGCCTGCTGGATGACGAGGATGTGCTCTGTCAGCACTGCCGGAAGGACGGCCCCAATTATCCGACCAGAAAAACAAAGTGCCAATTTCTTGACAGCTATACGGCTGTCTGGTATTATAAAGAGAACGTCAGACGAAGCCTTCTGCGTTATAAGTTCTACCATGGGACCAATCTGGCCCCGGCATACGGGCGGCTGCTTGCAGCGCGGATTCGCGTCATGTATCCGGAGGGCTTCGACCTTATGACCTGGGTGCCCACCGCATCTCTTCGGAAATTTCGGCGGGGCTACGATCAGGCGGAGCTGCTGGCGAAGGCTGTGGGCAGGGAACTGGGGCTTTCCCCGGTGAAGCTGCTGAAAAAGATCCGCAACAACCGGGCACAGTCCGGACTGAAAAACGCCGCGCAGCGGCGGGCCAACGTGGTGGGCGTTTACCGTCTCACCGGGAAAGCGTCGGTAGAGGGAAAACGAATCCTTCTGCTGGACGATATTCTCACCACAGGAGCCACCGCCGGAGAGTGCGCCCGAATGTTGCGGACCGCAGGTGCCAAGGAAGTACACTGTGCCGTTGTGGCGGCAGGTGAGAAACAATCGGAATTCTAATTCTAATGTAGGTGATACTATGCGTCATTTATTTTCTTCAAAAGACCTGGGTGTAGACCTGGGTACCTCTAACGTGCTGATCTTTGCCGACGGCAAGGGTGTTGTGGTGCGTGAGCCCTCTGTTGTGGCGGTGGATAAGAACACCGGCAAGATTTTGCAGGTTGGTGCCGCTGCCCGGAATATGCTGGGCCGTACCCCCGGCAACGTGGTTGCCATGCATCCTCTGAAGGACGGCATCATTTCTGACCATGAGATGACCGTTCGGATGCTTCAGGAAATGTTTAAGACGGCTACCCAGGCATCCTTCTTCACGCCCAAGCCCCGTGTGGTCATCAGCGTGCCTTCCGGTGTTACTGAGGTTGAGGAGCGTTCCGTTATCAACGCCGCACTGGAAGCCGGTGCCCGCCGTGTGTTCCTGATTGAAGAGCCTCTGGCAGCCGGACTGGGCGCCGGACTGGATATTAAGGGTGCCAGCGGTCACCTGGTTGTGGACATCGGCGGCGGTACTACCGACATTGCTGTTCTCAGCATGAACGGCGTGGCGGTGTCCTCCTCTCTGCGGATTGCAGGCGATGCCTTTGACGAGTCCATTGCCCGGTATGTCCGCCGTCAGCATGGCGTGGTCATTGGACAGGTCACTGCTGAGAATATCAAGATTCAGATTGGCCAGGTGTTCCCCCGTGATGAGGAACTGAGCATGAACGTGAAGGGCAGAGATGCCAAGACCGGTATGCCGAAGGAAGTCACCCTGACTTCTACGGAAATCTATGAGGTGCTCCGCCGTCCTGCCCGCCAGATTGCGGACGAGACCCTGGCTGTGCTGGAGCAGGCAAGCCCTGAGCTGGTCAGCGATATTTCGGAAAACGGCATTACCCTCACCGGCGGATGCAGCCAGCTGTGGGGTATGGATATGCTGCTGATGGAGCGTACCGGCATTGCCTGTATCATTGCCGATGATCCCGACTCCTGCACGGCCTTTGGCTGCGGCAAGAGCCTTGCCTGGATCAATCGGATGCAGGAAGGTCCCATCAACATTGCCAGAAAGCGCATGATGCGCGGCTGATG
Organism: Oscillospiraceae bacterium; assembly: GCA_020025615.1. GTDB lineage: Bacteria > Bacillota > Clostridia > Oscillospirales > Oscillospiraceae > Faecousia. The sequence continues at coordinate 25,210 of JAHHRT010000013.1, forward strand.
AAAGGAAGGTTGCTATGGAAACAAAGGTCAAAATGGGCCCCAGTGCTTTGAAAATCATAGGACTTATCTATTGTCCTTTGGGCAGCTTGTTTGTGATTATCGGCATTGCCCTGGGTATTTTCGTAAATCCCTTGTTTCTTGCAATGTTTGGCGGTATCGGCGGCATTTTTGCTGTTCTGGGAGTTATATTCCTGGTGATTG